>NZ_CM000745.1:4033822-4075030 GCF_000161455.1 Bacillus pseudomycoides DSM 12442 | reverse complement strand
CGGGCTGGTTGCAGGAAGGAACAACCTGGTATTACCTGCAAAATAGTGGAGCAATGCAAACGGGCTGGTTGCAGGAAGGAACAACTTGGTACTATCTGCAAAGCAACGGAGCGATGAAAACAGGTTGGCTACAGGAAGGAACAACTTGGTACTACCTGCAAGGCAATGGGGCAATGAAAATCGGATGGTTAGATGAGAATGGTAAAGTATACTATTTTGATACAAATGGTGTTTGGATTGACAATCCAATCATATTTGGTAAAACAATTATAGTTGATCCAGGACATGGTGGATATGATTCAGGGACATTATATGAAAATATATATGAAAAAACGATTGCCCTGCAAGTAGGTTTGAAGTTAAAGAGTTTATTAGCTCAGAGTGGTTCAAATGTTGTGATGACACGAGCAACAGATATCTTTATTCCATTAGGAGATCGTGTTCGTATTTCAAATGAAAACAAAGCAGATATTTTTGTTAGTGTGCATGTAAATTCAGCTGATGCGACTGCAGCAGAAGGAATTGAAACGTTATATAATTCTGAACACCCAAAAAGTAAACAAGCACTTACTTTAGCAAATGCTGTACAGAATGCTTTAATTAAAAATACAGGTGCTAAAAATAGATTTGTAAAAGATCGACCAGAACTTCGTGTGTTAAAGGCAGATAATAGTGCACCACCTATATTAGTAGAAACAGGATTTTTATCAAATCCTAATGAAAGAGTAAAATTGACTTCTGACAAATATCAAAATGTACTGGCACAATCTGTGTTTGAAGGAGTTCTAAAATATTTTTCTAATTAGAGGTAGCGTAACATTGCTAGTAAGCTAGGAAAAAGAAATACACTCTTAAAATGAAAAAACGCTATTCTTTCTCTAGAATTATAGGAAAGGATGGCGTTTTTGTATCTGATGAATTACAACTTTAGCTTTATACTAACGTGAAAAGTGAATTCTTTAAGGGTGACGACTTATTTATCCAAGTTTTACGAATGAAAGTACCTCAAGTAAATTTTCAACTACACGAGAATGTTCAAACTCTCCCCAAAATGAATCTTTCTTCCAAACTGCAGGAATCCCGGCGTTTTCAGCACCGGTTACATCGTTTTCCGGATGATCTCCAACATAGATACATTCTTCTGATCGGACGTTTAATTGTTTGAGGGCACGCTCAAAGATAGCTGGATGTGGCTTCTTAATACCTTCTGCTTCCGAAATGAGAATGGTATTTGTATAAGTATGTAAGTTCAAAGCGCGAATATTGTTCATTTGAAATTCGGTTATGCCGTTTGTAATAATCCCCACTTTAATATTCTTGTTTTGTAATTGCTGAAGTAATTCATGCATATTTGGAAAAGGAATGCAGTGGTTTGCGAATTCTGTTACGTAATCATGCAAGAGTTGTTCGGCTGTCACACTTGTAATTGCATATTCTTTAAGCAGGGTAGCGTATACTTTATTTTTCCAAGTATAGCCGTTATTGTCTAGCTGAATGAAACGAGAACAGTATTCTGATTTAATAATGCTGGTAAAATGATGAGCATAACGATCATATTGTTCATGAATAAAATGTTTTAAAGATTGATGCCGATCTAACAATGTTCCATCTAAATCAAATAGCACAGCACGAATCATAATAATCCCCCTTAAAATGAAAAAACTTCCTAGAAATAATTATCGCATATTTCTAAAAAAATGCATGGCATAAAACTTTTTGACGTGGAAGAAGGGACCAGAATTTCCAAATAGAATAGGTGTAAAAGAGATATTGTCACAAAATTAAAACAATTATAACGCGCATGTTGAAGATGCAATGAATTCATTCTCAAGGAGGTAGAGCGTATGAAAACCATTCTTGCTATTGCTGGTCTCATCTGGGTAATGTCTCATGGTGTTCCGATTTTCGAAGGAGAACAAATCCGTAATGCATTAAATCAATATTTTGATGAGTATCATATTGTAGATCGGAAAGATAATATTGTAACAGTGCGTGTGAAGGATTGCTTTCATACGGTCATGATTCAAGGAAACACTGTAATGAACGATACAAAAGTATGTGATCAGAAATAAAAAAGCTATGATTTCTTAAAAATAATGGTATAAAAAAGAAAGAGCTGACCCAAGTATTTTGTTTTGAGTCAGCTTCTTTTTTTCTTACCTATTAATAGTTTCTCGAATCCTTCAACAAACACATACATAAGAGTAGCAAGTGCACATGTCAGTAATACACTCAGCAGTACAAGCGTAAAGTTAAATACTTGGAATCCGTAGCTAATTAAATAACCGAGTCCTTGTTTGGAAACAAGAAGTTCACCGAAAATAACACCAACCCATGATAATCCAACGTTTACTTTTAAAGTTGAAATGATAGCTGGAAAGGAAGACGGTAAAATAACTTGTTTATAGCATTGCCATTTATTTGCGCCGAATGTATCCATTACTTTTATATAATTAGAATCAACTTCTTGAAATGCACTGTAAATAACAAGAATGGTGATAATGATGGAAATAATAACGCCCATTGCGATCGAAGAGGAGATGTTTGGGCCGAAAATAACGATAATAATCGGGCCAAGTGCTACTTTTGGCATTGCATTTAACACAACAAGGTATGGGTCTAATACGCGAGCTATAAGCGGTATCCACCAAAGAACGGTTGCGATAATTGTTCCGAGAACTGTACCGAGAATAAAACCAATACCTGTCTCAAGCAGTGTCGTCCATATGTGAATCCAAAGTGATCCGTCTCCCCATTTACTTACAAATAACTCCCAAATACTTGAAGGTGAGCTAAAGAGTAAAGGATCGATCCACTCCTGTTTACTGGAGATTTCCCATAATGTAAAGAAGAGAATGAGAAGTGAAAATTGTAAAGAGGCAGCTGTCCAAGTACGCTGACGCTCTTTTTTTCGAAACTGTTTGTGTAATTGTTTTATATTATCCAAGGCGCTCCAGCTCCTTCCATATGTCTTGAAAGAGGGCTGGAAAATCAGGGTGGTACCTTGCTTGTAACGGTGGTAGGGAGCGAATGCTTTTTGGTACTGAAAATATTTTTGCGATTTTCCCAGGGTTTGCTTGAAGCAAGTAAATACGATCACTCATTGCGATTGCTTCTTCAATGTCATGCGTGACGAGAAGAGATGTTTTCTTATATTTGTGTAATAAAGAAAATACGAGCTCCTCTAATTTTAATTTCGTTTGATAATCAAGAGCTGAAAATGGTTCATCAAGCAACAGGATTTTTGGATTTGTTGCAAGTGTACGAACGAGTGCTGCCCGTTGGCGCATGCCACCGGATAGTTCCCGAGGGGATTGCTTTTCTACGCCTTGCAAGCCGACTTGCTTTAAAAGTTGTAAGGTATGTTCTTTCGTTTCCTCTCCATATGTTTTTGTAATGTGCAGCCCAAGCATTATATTTTCTTCAATTGTTTTCCAGGGAAACAAGTAATCTTGTTGGAGCATATATCCCATTGAAGAAGTTGATTTTGTCACTGGCTCATCTTCTACAAAGACAATACCTTCAATTGGTTTTAATAGTCCTGCAATAATAGAAAGAAGCGTTGTTTTTCCACAGCCGCTTGGGCCAAGAAAGGAAATAAATTCCCCTTCTTCTACGTGTAAGTTAATATCTTCGAGGACGAGCCGGGCATTTTCTTTTGCAAAAAAGCAGTGGGAAACATTAGATATTTGTAAGAAACTCATTGTATTCGCCTCTATTTCTTAATAACGCTTTCGGCAATTTTTGTATCGACGAGCGCCTCATGTGGAACTTCTTTTTGTAATTCTCCAGCTTCTTTCATAATTTTTTGTAGTTGTTTCCATTCTTCCACGTCTAATAATGGATTTGTCGCATACGAATGTTGCTTTTTGTAGCGCTCGATTACTTTGACCGTAATATCTTTTGAAGTATCTTTAAAAAGTGGTGTAACAGCCTCGGCAATTTCTTCTGGACTATGCGTATCAACCCATTGCTGTGCTTTATATAATGCACGTGTGAATTTCTCCGCTGCTGCTTTGTCTTTCTTTAAAAAGCTTTCTTTTGCCATAAATGTTGTGTATGGAACAGTTCCAGATTCAGTACCAAAAGAAGCAACGATATAGCCCTTTCCTTCTTTTTCAAAAATACTCGCTGTTGGTTCAAACAACTGGACAAATTCGCCTGTACCAGACGCGAAGGCATTAGCGATATTAGCAAACTCAACATTTTGAATTAAATTTGTATCTTTGTGTGGATCAATGCCATTTTTCTTCAAAACGTATTCCCCAACCATTTGCGGCATACCACCTTTACGTTGACCAAGGAAAGTAACGCCCTTCACATCGTTCCAATTAAAGGAGTCTAATTTTTTGCGAGAAACTAAAAATGTACCATCAGTTTGCGTGAGCTGAGCAAAGTTAATAACCGGGTCTTTTGCTCCTTGCTGGTGAACATAAATGGATGTTTCAGAGCCGACAAGTGCAATGTCAATTCCACCAGATAACAGCGCAGTCATTGTTTTATCGCCACCAGCTGTCGTTTGTAGGTCGATATCTAATCCTTCTTCTTTAAAGAATCCTTTTTCAATCCCAACATATAACGGTGCGTAGAAGAGGGAATGTGTAACTTCACCAATGCGAATCTTTTGCACTTGTTGCTTCGTATCGTCTTTTTTACTACAAGCCACAAACGTAAAAACAGTAAGTACAAGTATACAAAAAACAGCTATAAATTTTTTCAAAATGTGACACCTCCTAGAAATGAATCTACTGCCATAATATGTAGGTAAGTGCCTAGATGTGAGTGGATGTAGAAGGAATTTTTTGGATGATAAAGAAGTACAAATATAAGGGGTGATAAAATGAAATATGAATATGATGATAGCATGCATTTACATCTTGATTATTTTGGAGATGAATTTGATGTGGAATCGATTGCTTATAAAAGAAAACATGAAGATGTGTGGGATGTATTTTTTAACTTTGCTTTTTATGGGATTCCGCTAGTACAGGTACAGGAAGATGAATTTATGGATGACTATTCCGGGTATCGCGTTTTTTCTGTACATGCAAATGACTTAAGCTGGGAATTTGGAAGTGCTAAGTTTGAAGAATGGCTTTTGGAACATCGTATATTAGAGAAATCAGTGCAGAAATAGAGTGATTGACTTTCTCGTTTTGTTACTTATAGTTGTAGCAGGATTTATGATATTACAGCTTCTTGTTTATCGATTTGCAAAGAAGAATGTCTATAAATATAAGGGAATGAAACTTATGCATATTTGGTTGGATATGCATGTAAAGAAAGGGTCTAAATTAGATTTTGGTGATTATACATTTATATTAATTGTATGCATCATATGGGAAATTTGGCTACTTCCTTTCATAAGGTAAAATCTTATAAAATCATCCAAACTGCTTCTAATAGTAGAAGTAAATATCCTATCATTTTTCCCCTTAATAGAAGGACCACATGCTGCATCAAATCTTAATTTTGGTTTAATTAGTTTGCTCATGTTCACCTCAATTTTCAAAAGACATACGTTTGTAACATAGAAATGCTACAACATTATTTAAATCGTATCTTTTTATGAAGATGAATTTAGAGGTGGACACATGAAAGCGAATTTAGAACACGCCAAAACAAATAGAATGAATTTGAACGAAGAAATACCTTCTTTGGAACAAGCCAAAGAAGGTACTTCCTTATTGCGGTTTAGAAGAATATGTATCATTTCCCTCATACTATTCATTCTTCCAATAACAATTTATGTATATGCTTTTCATTTGGAAACAAAATCATTTTCAGTTACATGGAACGATATTGAAAATCCAAATATTCCAGAAGGTTTTCATGGTGTGAAAATCTTACAGTTTTCAGATACACATTTCGGACCAAACTTTCCTCATAAACAGCAGCAAATATTAGTGGATAAAATCAATAAGCTAAAGCCTGACATTGTGGTTTTTACAGGTGATTTAATTGATAAATTTGGAGAATATGTTGTGGAAAGAGAGTACTCACAAACGATTTTGAAACAAATTCGCGCTCCTCTTGGAAAATATGCTGTGTTTGGCAATCATGATCGAGGAGGTGGCGGGGGACACTTATACGAACAGTATATGGAGAAGGCTGGCTTTACTGTTTTGAATAATGAAATGAAGAGGATTAAAGTTGCCAATGGTGATTACATTACCATTTCTGGTCTAGATGATTTTTTACTTGGAAAACCAAAAGTTAAACCTACTCTTCAGCACCTTCGAACAGAGGATTTTAATCTCCTGCTATTACATGAACCAGATGCTGTTGATCAAATATCTGAATATCCAGTGGACCTTCAACTATCTGGTCATAGTCATGGTGGACAAGTACAGCTTCCGTTCATAGGTTCTATCATTACTACTTCACTAGCAAATAAATATGTAGAAGGACTTTATTCATTGGAAGGAAAGAGTAAGCCATTACAGTTGTATGTGAATCGTGGTATTGGTACTACTAGAATGCCGGTACGGTTTTTAAGTAAGCCGGAACTTTCTGTTTTTTCATTAAAGAGAACAAGCAGTTATGAGAAAAGATAGCGTGTTTATTGTTTGCGAAGTTATTAAAAAACAAACAATTGGATGTAACTGAGTGGAAATTCGATAAATTACGACAAAGCTATACCCTTGTATCTGTTATCTTAAATAAGTTCGTTATTTTAACAAACACGGAGACGCATGTATACGGTATTAAAGTACGATTACAAGATGGGAAAGTTGGTAGAGTTCAGAGTATCGGTTAATAAGAAAGGAGGTTATCCTAAAAATAGAATTTTTAGGATAACCTCCTTTTTTACATGAAAGTTCATAAATGAGACTATTTCATGTTAATACATAACATGGTAAAATTTTAGTTACTGTGCATGCAATCATAAAAATTGAGTGTGTTTGTTAATAGGTTTTGTAATATTTTGATTCGGTTCATATTTTTTAGAGGTAATACATATTGATAGAGTTTTATATTGTAAATATTCACGTAATTTTAGAGAAATACGGGGGTGACTGGCGGATGCCCGAACCATTAAAGAAAAGTAGTCGCTATATGGTTGGATTGGACAGTCTAAGGGGCCTAGCTATACTAGGCGTCATTTTATATCATATTAATTTTAATTGGATGCCTGGAGGATTCCTAGGTGTTACTGTATTTTTTGTACTTTCGGGTTATTTAATTACAGATATTCTAGCTATAGAATGGAAGAGAAATAAGAGGATTGACTTGAAGAAATTCTGGCTCAGTAGGGCAAGGAGATTACTTCCTGGAATGCTTGTCATGCTTGTAATTGTTTTAGCATGGATTACAATTTTTCATAGTTCTTTGCTAGGAAAGATGCGTGGGGATTCGCTAGCAGCTTTATTATATTTCAGTAACTGGTGGTATATTTATCATAAATTATCGTACTTTGATAGTTTTAGCCAACTTTCTCCACTGAATCATTTTTGGTCGTTAGCTGTTGAAGAACAGTTCTATGTAATTTGGCCATTTATTATTAGCCTGGCGTTTCGTTACATAAAAAAGAAATCACATATCATTTTATTCATTGTTTTAGGGGCAGCTGCTTCTGCATTGGCAATGGCATTTCTGTATGAACCAGGAGCTGATCCAAGCAGAATTTATTACGGTACTGATACAAGGGCCTTTTCCTTATTGATTGGAGCGGCACTTGCCTTAATTTGGCCAAGCAGTAGGCTTGCAAATAAAATTATTCCACAAGCACGTCTCATTCTTGACGTAGTTGGAGGAATGGCTCTTATTATTATCCTCGTTATGTTTTGGAAGACAAATCAATATGATCCGTTTCTATATCGCGGAGGAATGGTCATTTTATCAATTGCTACTGCCTTATTAGTGGCGAACCTTGCTCACCCAGCTAGCCGAATTGCTCAATTTTTAAGGTTTAGACCACTGCGTTGGATGGGAGTACGATCGTATGGGATATATCTTTGGCATTATCCGATTATCACGTTAACGACTCCGAAGGTAAGTGCTGGAGAGTTTTCGCTTACAAGAGCAATTCTTCAATTTTTACTTATTATAGTAGCTGCACAAATTTCATGGAAGTTTATTGAAAATCCAATCCGACAAGGGGCATTGAAGAATATTCGCTCTAGGAATTGGGGAATGAAAAACTTAGCATTAAGTGGTAAGCTAGCCTTAGTATGTGCACTATTCGTTTCTACGATCGCTGTTTTTGGATTATCAACAGCTAGTAAAGCGAAGGATAATCCTCAAAAAGATAAGGTGGAAGCAGTACAAACGGAACAAAAAGAAAAACCGAAACATCCAGTGGCAGTTAGGGAAAAACCAGCTGATGAGCCACCTCGAAATAAAGAACAACAAGAAGCTACTGCGCAGCCTAAAGGTCCTCAAACAGTTACAGCTGTAGGTGATTCTATTATGATTGACGTCGCCCCGTATTTGAAAAATTCATTTCCTAATATTAGGATTGATGCAAAAATTGGTCGCCAACTGTCTAAAGCAATTCCTGTGGTGGAACAGCTAAAGAATGAGGGGAATTTAGGGAATCATGTCATTATTGGATTAGGTACAAATGGTGCCTTTACAAAAGAGCAACTCGTATCATTAATAAAAGTGATTGGGAATGAACGTAAAATTATATTCATCAATACGAGGGTACCACGTCCGTGGGAATCATTAGTGAATGAGAAATTAAAAGAAGTCGCATCTGAGTACCAAAATGTGACGTTAGTCGATTGGTATTCAGCAAGTGCTGATAATAAGGCGTATTTTGAGCCGGATGGCGTACATTTAACGAAAACAGGTGCAGAAGCATATGCTGCGCTTGTAGCAAAAGCGGTGAATCAATAATTTGATTTGCATCACACTTTGACATAACTTCAAAGTGTGATGCAATAGATTGATTGAAATCAAAAAAGAACTTGTAGATACGCTACAAGTTCTTTTTGACTTATATTTAATAACGGGGTAGGCTCAAACACAAAGAACGGGGAGTTCTCTTTACAGTTAACCTGACAAGTTCAGTATATAACAAATAATAGCGTTTTTTAGTACATATTATTGAAAATTATGTGACTTATCAAATTGATAAGTCGGGGTAAACTTTTCTACATTATTTGATATTATTTTGGTCAAACACTATTGTCGTTTATTATAATAATGAGTGTTAGTAATAATATAGCGAAAGTATATAGCTTTTGAGGAAGTGTTAAAGTGAAAGAAAACTTTATCTCATTTCAAGAAGAAAAGAAAAATGCTCGACTCTTTTTATGGGTATTGAATATTGTATGGGTTATATATGAAACAGTTTATTCTGTTATGCTAGGAGATTCTGAAACACTAATAAGATTAGATGTTCAAGTTCCAAAGTTTTTGTATGGAGCCTGCATAATAGCATGTAGTATGTATATGATGAAAAGGGAACAGGCATATCGTGTTAAGTATATATATTTAATAGCTTATATGTGTTCAGAAATTTTAAACTTATATTGGTATGCACTTCACAATAAAGTAGCATTTGATGATGGGCATACAATTGAATTTGTTTTTATTTTATTTGTGCCAATCTTTATGAGTAAACGGTATTTGCTTTGGTTATTTTTGGTTATTATGGGGAAATACAGTGTACTTTTGGTCCTAGGGAAAAAAGCGGCATTTATGCCGTTGGTTATGTATAGCCTCTTATTATTTGTAACGTATCTCCTATTGAATCGATTTTTACAGTACCTTTCTACTGTAAACAACGTGATGATAGAAAAGCGAGAGTCTGAAAAGCTCGTAGTTATTGGAAAAATGGCAGCATCTGTTGGACATGAAATTAAAAATCCACTTTCATCGTTAAGGGGATTTACGCAATTGCAGAAAGAGAAATATGTAGATGATAAAGTGTATGAACATATGATTGATGAAATTGAGCATATAAACAATATGATAAGTGAGCTTATGGTAATGGCAACTTGTAAACCTTCTACCTACAGTAGTTATTTAATAGAAGGTATTGTATCAAATGCGTTGAAAGAAATGAGTGCAGAAATCAACAGGAAACAGCTGTATCTCATTTATGATGTTGCACCTGATCAAATAAAAATAGATTGTGATCATCGTAAATTAAAAGGAGTATTTCTATACATAATAAAGAACGCAATTGAAGCGATGGAACATGGCGGAACACTTCAAATACATATAAACAAAAGAAATGAAGATGGTGTAATAGTAAGTATTGTAGATAATGGGTGCGGTGTGCAGGAAGAGAATTTACAGCGTATAACAGAAGCCTTTTATACGACAAAGAAAAATGGCATCGGTTTAGGGCTTACTGTTGCTTGCAAGATTATTGAAGAACATGATGGGAAAATACACATTACGAGTAAAAGAAACGTAGGAACGAAAGTAGACATTATTTTACCTATATAAGAAAATTGAAAAACCGACATAAAACCTTTCTTTTTAGGTGAGAGAGAGCATCCGGCCATGGATAGAAGCGGTCAGATCCTTTTCCAGCCCCATGCCAAGTGAAAACAAAGAGAGAACACGAGTGCAGGTCACCTTTTGTTTTTCATAGCAGCTTATATGTGAAAAATCAAAAAGGAGTTATCCCGCAAAAGCTCGACGGGTGATGGAAGTTTCACTTTATATAAATACAAATTGAAAAATCGACAGAAAACCTAATTTATGTTAAAAATCAAAATGGGTTTATAGAGAAGGCAAGATTCGCGAAGTATGTGTATTGTGAATAGAGGAGTTACTACATGGACAGTGTTTATAAATTAACAAGGGAAGAGATTCGAACGTTAAAGCTGTTTTTAAGTTTATTCTTTACAACTTTTTTTATTTATGATGTTGCATATTATTATATTATGCCTAAGCTAGAAGGGGGAGGAGATGGGGGTCCAATTCTAGAAATGGGTTTAGGGATATGGTTGTATATTCTCATGGTTATATTGGTGTTTGTGGGAATATATGTGGCGAAGCGACAGAATCCATATGCTGTGAAATATATTATTTTCATAGGATATAATATATTAGATTTCATTCATAATTTTATCATTTACTATGGAACAGATTTAGAGTTTGATGCAGGGAATATAGTGGAAGGGTTTTTCTTTCTTTTTGCACCATTATTTGTAAATAAACGCTATTTTTGGTTAGTAACCGGAGGGACAATAATAAAGTATGTTTTAATGGGATTCATTGTGAATTCTTTTATTGTTCTCATTCCTATTGTTCTTTGTAGCTTGTTTTCCATTATAGGATGGATTATTTTATTGAGATTCCAATCTTATATACACACAATTGAAATGACACATAAGGAATTGCAACAATCGGAGAAGATGGCTGTAATTGGAAGGGTGGCAACAGTTATCGGTTTTAAAATGCGTAATCCATTGATGCTGTTGAACGGTTTTGTTAGAGGACAAAAAGAAAAGTATCCTGAGGATAAAGCCTATTGTGATATTATGGAGCAAGAAATCGAAAGAATCGATACAATTGCCACCGAACTGGTGGAGCTTGGAAATTCTAAGCCAATGGAATGCGGGAATCATAATATAAAAGACATTCTTTCATACGTGGTAAGAATTATGGGACAGCCTGCTTCGGAACGAGGAATTAAAATACATACCATTTATAAAGGTGAGTTACCAAGTATAATATGTAATGAAAAACGTTTAAAACAAGTGTTTTTAAATTTAATAAAAAATGCGATTGAATCTATGCAAGATGGTGGAATAATTATCATTGAGGTTACATTAAAAGATGCAATGATCATTCGAATCAAGGATGAGGGATGTGGCATACCGAAAGACAAAATGCCTAAACTGAGCGAAGCTTTTTATACAACGAAAGATGATGGAACTGGTTTAGGATTAATGGTTACATATAAGATTATTGAAGAACATCAAGGCAAGATACAGTTTGAGAGTGAAGTTGGAGTAGGGACTACAGTTGAAATTACGTTGCCAATTCACTGATGAATGGGAAAGAGAGGGAAGCAGATCCTCTCTTTTTATTTAAAATGATCGTTACATATACCTTATTAGATTTATTATCTATTCCTGATAACTAAAAGATCCGCAGTATTAGCGAATCTTTTTTAATCTCGTAGACCAAATCCAATTACTTTCTTTGTTTTCATATCAACAAATGCATCTACATTTCCAAGTTTGTAAGAACGATCAGATGGGAATGAAATACGATAAACCTCTTTTCCTATATAAGAGGAATCTTTGACCGAAGATATTCCGGCTTGCAATGTTTCAGTTGTAATTGTAGCATGCTTCCAGCCATCACTTAGTTCTTCTTTCGTATGTTCAGATAATTGATCCCACACTGTTTTTCTTAATTCGTCTTCAGGGTTATTTTTACATGCACCTAATAAAAAACAGGTAAGAAAGAGAAATATGAAAAAAATTTTTCGAATGCGCATTTAATACCACCATTTCTTTTGCGGAAGTAAAACAACATCCACATCAAAGTTTTCTATAAACCAATCACGCATTAATGTTTTCTTCACTAAGTATTCAGAAGCAGAGTGTGACACACTGATAAGTGACATATTCGTTTCTTTCACATATTCCATAATTAATGAATACTTATGTTTGCCGTATTCGTTATCAATATGGCAATGAATTTCACCTGTAATATACGCCTCAGCGCCCTTTTCTTCTGCTTCTTTAAGAAGATCTATTTTATCACCGCATCCAGCGATAATTGCAATTTTTGTGATAAATTCATGTCGTTTGCCTTCAAAGTCTATATATGGAATGTGAAAGAGTTCTTTTAGTTGGTTTTCGAGTTTTCTTGTTGTTGTTTCAGGAATTTTGCAAATGAGTCCACATGGTATATCTTTACCATCATAAGCAAAACCATCTACTATATCGGCCTCTAGAGCTTTTGCAATCGCAATGCTTGTTCCGTATGTTTGATGATGATCCATTGGAACATGGCATGTATAAATAGAAAGGTCTTTATCTTTGATTTCTTGTAAATAGTGAGCTGGAATCGGTAAAAAGCCTCGTCCGGATTTTCCAAGAGGATCACCGCATTCCATCACAAGAGGATGATGCATAAAAAGTAAATCACCTGGTTTCGATTGTAAGATGAACTTTTCAAGAACATCATCTGTTGGGAAGACTGCTAAAAAGACGCTATTTACAGTTGCAGCCCCTTTTATCATAAGTCCGTTAAAGGTATTTACAAAGTCTGTTTCAAAAAAATGTTGCCAAGGAAAATCAATTAGATCGTATACAGCTGGAATAAAGCGGCTGAAGGCACCGTCTTTTCCATATTTTTTAATTTGAAATAAATGATCAAGTGCTTGTTGTATTTCTTGTAAAGCTGCCATAATTCATCCTCCTTTATCACATACATTTTATATTAGTCTTAATTTTCTGTATACAATAAATGGATAGAATTCATAAAAAGAATGGTACAATATAAGAATTATGTACTGAGGTAGGAGGGACAATATATGTACGTTACTGTAACAGATGCAGCATATAAAAAGATTATGGATACGATTCCAAGTGAAGCGAAGTTTATAAAATTATTTTATGATAATGAAGGATGCGGCTGTGTGATGAGTGGAATTATTGATTTGGTGGCTGTATCAGAGAAAGATGAACGTGATGTAGATATTGATTCAAATAAACTACAGTTTATTGCGGATCGCACAAAGCTTGTTTTTATGGATGATAAATTGACTGTTGATTTACATGAATCAGGTGGATATTTTCAATTGAAGAGTCCGAATCAGTTTTATAATCCGAATATGAAACTCCATATTCGAGTATAACTTATGAAAAAAGGAGCAAACTGTACGCTCCTTTTTCTTATGAAATTCTTCAGTTTATAAAATGTACATTTAATTAAATTTTCTGTATAATCATCTGTGCGGAGGGGATTACGCATGAGAAGATGGGGGATTGAATTATTACTTTTAAATGTTGTTATCATTTGGGGGATAAATTATACGATCGGGAAATACGGACTTGAGGAGTTTTCAGCAGTTGAGTTTACTGCGCTCCGTATGATAGCAGCAGCACCGCTACTATTATTGCTTACATTTTATATTGAAAAGTCATTGTATATGGAAAGAAGAGATATACTAAGGCTCGTTGTTGTGAGTATTGTTGGTATCATATTGTATCAAACATTATTTATGGAAACCATCAAATATACATCCGCTACGAACGCTTCCTTACTTATTTCTATTTCACCTATTTTTACAACGATGTTTGCAATCTTTCTTAAGCAAGAGAAGTTTTCTCAGCGAAAATTAGTTGGTTCTATCATAGCGTGCAGCGGTGCAGCGCTTGTGTTATTAGCTGGACATTCGCTTGTTGGGTCTTTTTACGGAAATGGAATTGGACTGATTACATCAATGTGCTGGGGGCTATATCCAGTGTTAGCAGGACCACTTATTAAAAAATATTCAGCGCTTCGTGTGACTGCATGGTCAGCAGTTGTTGGAGCGATTCCTCTTGTTATACTAAGCGGATGGCATATTTTTTCGATGCCGTTTCAAATTGAACAAGGAATGACATGGTTTGCACTATTATATTCTATTTTCTTTGTAACGGTATTCGGTTTAGTTATGTGGTATATTGGTGTTCAAAAAATTGGAGCTTCTCATACGATGGTATATATGTATATTACACCGCTTGTTGCGGTTGTATTTGCAGCGGTATGGGCGAAGGAACAGATTTCATTACAACAAATAATTGGCGGGTGTGTTATTTTTCTCGGTTTATGGTTTGTGAAATCCGAAAAACCTGGGACGCAGCCTGTCGCGTCAGAACATATATCAAAATAGGAAAACAGATCAGTCATGATCTGCTTTCCTATTTTTTTATTTTGGGTAGAAATATGAGGAACAAAATGGCAGTAATAAGTGGGATTAAGTTGAGAAAAGGTATGCGGAACAGTGCAATGAGAATAATTCCGGAGAGAAGAACACTGAGGACAGCATAGAAGATACTATGTTTTTTTGTGTACCAATATAATGAGAGTCCTATAAGTGCAGGGATAATGAGGTGAATGAGAGCCATTAAAAAATAAATCATTATACGCCCCCTTTTTTGTGTACTTATTTTACTACATGCATGTAAATTGAAAAACTGACGTAAAACCTTTCTTTTTAGGTGGGAGAGAGAATCCTGCTATGCGTAGTAGCGGTCAGAGTCCTTTCCTGCCCCATGTCAAGTTAGAACAGAGAGGAAAAGAGTGCAGGTAACTTTTGGTGCTTCGTGGCAGCGATTTTATATGTTGGAAAATGAAAGCGGATATATATACATCATATCCATATTCTTATAGATTGATATCACTTTTTTATAAATCTATGAAAAAATGTTTGCAAAAACGTCACAAAATGATCCTACTTCCAAGCTAGAAATCTTGTATAATATTATTTCTGAAAAATATTTTAACAACATAAGTGTAGTGGTTATGTTGTTTTTCTTTGAATGTAACAGATAAAGTGAAACTTTAATCAGTGGGGGACTTCCTGCCCGTTAAGGCGGGATAAAGTCTGATGATATGTAAATAAGATGATAATGATAAAGGAGAATTGCATGATTGGTATGTCACTAAGGTCATTTAAAATCCAAATGTATTATTTGCTGGGCGCGATGCTATTAGGCTGGGCGATGACACCTTTTTCTGCTCACTTTTTAGGTGTGGGGATTGGTTTACTCGTTAGTATGTATTGTGTTTGGATTTTAGGAAGACGTATTGAAAAGCTTGGAGATAGTATTGTAAAAAAGAGTAAGGCACCAACACTTGGTATGATTAATCGCTTTGCAGCAGCGATACTTGGTGCGATTATTATGTATGAGATTGAACACCATATGGTCATGTGGGCATTTGCTGTTGGAATTATGGGTGGTTATTTTTTAATCGTTATTAATTTAGGGTATTACAGTATGAAGGATGCGAAGAAATAAATACAAAAACCTTTTCTTTTAGGTAGAAGAGAGGCTCCGTCCATGGATAGAAGCGGTCAGTGCCTTTTTTCGCCCCATGTCGCGTGAAAACAAAAGGAGAAAGTGAGTGGAGAATCTGTTTTTGTTTTCGAAGCCGCGATTTATATGTTGGGAAATCAAAATATATATAGAAAGAAGCTTACGTTTTTATCGTAAGCTTCTTTTTTATTGTAAGTATGTGTAACCTATTAAGCCGCATGGGTTTTGTCGGTGAGTACGCGCACTTTTTAGGCTACAACATACTTATTCATATGAGTAAAGGGGTATTCAAACAGTAAAGGTTAAATTAAGCGATTGGACCGCCTAATTTGATCATGTTTTCAGAAACGTTCTCGAACTTCTTGAAGTTTTCTTTGAATTTACCTGCAAGTTCGATTGCTTTTGCTTTGTAAGCAGATTTATCAGCCCATGTTTGTTCAGGCATTAATACTTCATCAGGTACACCTGGTACATGAAGTGGTACTTCAAGACCGAAGATGTCATGTTTCACTGTTTCAGCGTTATCAAGCTCGCCGTTTAATGCGGCTTGCACCATTGCACGAGTGTAACCTAAGTTCATACGTTTTCCAACGCCGTATTCGCCACCAGTCCAGCCAGTGTTTACTAGGAATACTTTTGCATCATGTTTCTCGATCTTCTCACCAAGCATTTCAGCATAGCGAGATGCATCAAGTGGTAAGAATGGAGAACCGAAGCAAGTTGAGAATGTCGCTTGCGGAGATGTTACGCCGCGCTCTGTTCCAGCTAGTTTGCTAGTGTAACCGCTTAAGAAATGGTACATAGCTTGCTCTTTATTTAATTTACTGATTGGAGGTAATACCCCAGATGCATCAGCAGTTAAGAAAATAATTGTATTTGGATGTCCAGCAACACTTGGTACGACGATATTATCAATCGCATCAATTGGGTATGCAGCACGTGTATTTTCTGTTAATGTAGTATCATTGTAATCTGCAACGCGTGTTTGATCATCAATTACAACGTTCTCAAGTACAGATCCGAATGTAATGGCATCAAAAATTTGCGGCTCTTTTTCATGAGAAAGGTTAATACATTTTGCGTAGCAACCGCCTTCAATATTGAATACACCGTTATCAGACCAACCGTGCTCATCATCACCAATTAATTTACGGTGTGGGTCAGCAGATAATGTTGTTTTACCTGTTCCAGATAAACCGAAGAATAAAGCGACATCGCCTTCTTCACCTACATTTGCAGAGCAGTGCATAGATAAAATATCTTGTTCTGGAAGTAAGAAGTTCATAATAGAGAAGATTGATTTTTTCATTTCTCCAGCGTATTCCGTACCACCGATTAATACGATGCGTTTTTCAAATGAAACCATGATGAATGCTTCAGAGTTTGTACCGTCGATCTCTGGATCTGCTTTAAAGCTTGGTGCAGAAACAATTGTGAACTCAGCTTCATGATTTGTTAATTCTTCTTCAGTTGGACGAATAAATAATTGATGTACAAATAAATTGTGCCATGCATATTCGTTAACAACTTGTAATGGAAGACGATAGTTACGATCAGCACCAGCGAATCCTTTAAATACGAATAATTCTTCTTTTTCCTTTAAGTATTCTAATACTTTTGTATATAATTTATTAAAATGTTCTTCAGAAATCGGTTGATTTACAGGTCCCCAAGCAATCTTATCGGCAACCGACGCTTCTTTCACAATAAATTTATCTTTAGGAGAACGTCCTGTATATTTTCCTGTAGAAGCAGAGACGGCACCAGTAGAAGTTAATTTTCCTTCATTTCTCATTAGTACTTTTTCCACTAATTGTGGAACGCTTAATTGAACCTGTGCATTGCTTCCGTTCAGTAATTCGTGTAATCCAATTTGGACATTCACAGTACTCATATTTATATACCATCCTTTTCATTTTAATGAAATATTTCTCGTAATCCCCATCAAGAGTATAACACAATCATATAAATAATGTATACTATTTATTTATTTTTGTTTGTGCGAATGTATTATTTTCCTATTTATATTTCGTCCAACAAATAATGCGAAAAACTTGTAGGAATATGTGAATATTAATTGACAAATGAATATCATTTCTTTAGTATAGGTTGGGACGGATACTCTCTTATCCCGAGCTGGCGGAGGGACAGGCCCGATGAAGCCCAGCAACCTCACTTGTAACGGTAATAAACAAGTGAATAGGTGCTAAAACCTGTGCGAGGCGAACGGTCTCGAACGATAAGAGCGAAGGGCAAAAAGCAGTATGCAAGTAGCAAATCAAACCTTTCCTCTATATAGGAAAGGTTTTTCTTTATACTTGTGTGGGAGAATAAATGAATGTCGCAGTTTGTGGCAAATTAAGGATGAGTTCCGTACAATATATACGATTACTGTAGGGAGGTTTACCACATGACAAAACAACGTCATCTGTTCACATCTGAGTCTGTAACTGAAGGACATCCAGATAAAATTTGTGACCAAATTTCTGATTCAATTTTAGACGCGATCTTAGCAAAAGACGCAAATGCACGTGTAGCTTGTGAAACAACAGTAACAACTGGTTTAGTATTGGTAGCGGGGGAAATTACGACTTCTACTTATGTAGATATTCCAAAAATCGTTCGTGAAACAATTCAAGGTATCGGTTACACTCGTGCAAAATACGGATTCGATGCAGAAACTTGTGCAGTTTTAACATCTATCGATGAGCAATCTGCTGACATCGCTATGGGTGTTGACCAAGCGTTAGAAGCACGTGAAGGTCAAATGACTGACGCTGAGATTGAGGCAATTGGTGCAGGGGACCAAGGTTTAATGTTTGGTTTCGCATGTAATGAAACAAAAGAATTAATGCCACTTCCAATCTCACTTGCTCACAAATTAGCTCGTCGTTTAACGGAAGTTCGTAAAGATGAAACATTAGAATATTTACGTCCAGACGGTAAAACGCAAGTTACAGTTGAGTATGATGAAAATGGTAAACCAGTACGCATCGATACAATTGTAATTTCTACACAGCATCATCCAGAAGCTACATGGGAACAAATCGATCGCGACTTAAAAGAGCACGTAATCAAAGCTGTAGTACCAGCAGAATTAATGGATGAGGAAACGAAATTCTTCATTAACCCAACGGGGCGCTTCGTAATCGGTGGACCACAAGGGGATGCTGGTTTAACAGGACGCAAAATTATCGTTGATACTTACGGCGGATACGCTCGTCACGGCGGCGGTGCATTCTCTGGTAAAGATGCAACAAAAGTTGACCGTTCTGCAGCATACGCAGCTCGTTATGTTGCGAAAAACATCGTAGCAGCTGGTCTTGCTGAAAAAGCAGAAGTACAACTTGCATACGCAATCGGCGTGGCACAACCAGTATCAATTTCAGTTGATACATTCGGCACTGGTAAAGTATCTGAAGAAGTACTAGTAGAACTAGTTCGTAACAACTTCGATCTTCGCCCAGCTGGTATCATCAAAATGTTAGACTTACGTCGCCCGATTTACAAACAAACAGCAGCTTACGGCCACTTCGGACGTACTGATGTAGAGCTTTCATGGGAACGTACAGACAAAGCAGCAACTTTAAAAGAGCAAGCTGGTCTATAATATAAGAAGAAAAAAGCTTTGCGCGAAGGCGCGAAGCTTTTTTTTTTAGGCATGTTAACACACATTTGGGTAAAGTTAATCTTGAACTTTATTCAAATGTATATTGGCTAATTTGATTGCACATAATTGTGGAATCAAATTTAGGAAGTTAACTACTGTCAATAATTGGATGGGTGTTAGTGGTTTAAAATATCCCCCAAAATATTCATCACTTGTTACATGGATAAAATAATATGAGATTATTGCAGATAATATATTGCCTATTATAAAAGTGGCTGTAGTATTCAAGCATTTACAACAAAAAGCAAGTAGTGAGGTTACAAGCAGCATAATGAAATAACCAATCATAGAACGATCAGTGAAATCTTTATACATGGAAAAATATACGAACGGAAAGCAGTATACACAGATGATTAGTATAGTAAGGATTACTTTTTTATTTATTTACCACCTTAAAAAGTAGTTGTTTTACATTCTTCACTGATGGAAATTTCACATTACTTGTAGTTGTTCTGCAGCAAGGCAAACATTTCAATATCATGCCATTTCCCATTTCGGAATACAGCTTCTTTACAGGTACCTTCATGTTGAAAGCCGAGCTTTTTATAGAGAGAAATGGCTTTATCATTAAATGAAAATACACGTAAGGATACACGATGTAAGTTCAATTCTAAAAAGGCATAATTTAATAACACTGTTAAGGCTTCTTTCCCGTATCCTTGTCCCCAGCAATTCTTTTTACCGATATCAATAATACATTCCGCATTCCGATTGTGTGGATCGATGTTAATTAAAGAAGTGAGACCAATAGGAAGATGACTATCTTTTTGTTCAATGATATAACTTTTAGAAGTGGGAGAGTGGATGATTTGTTTGCAAAACGCTTCTGTTTCTTGAACGGAATGGACATCAAGATTAAGGATAGTGGTATTCATAACTTCTATATCGTTCCGCCAAAGATGATAGATGGGAATATCGTCTTCTGAAAACTTTCGTAAGCGAATTCGATTTGATTCGAACAATTCGGTATACCTCCTATTTCACCTCATTATTTTGTTTCGTGAATACTCCAACACACGAACCACAATATACTTCTCCATCAAGCTCAATATATTTTTTCATATTCGTCATCCCGCTTGGAGGGAACGGCATATGAATCCATGCTTTTTCATATGTTTGAATCTCTTTTCCGCATGATCTGCAAATTGTAGTTTTTTTGCGAAACAATGGTCATCATCCTTTCTTTTGACGCGCTTTTCCAGCACAAAATGCACTGCATAGTAAAAAGAGTGTCGCAAATCCCCAGCCGCCAATTGCTGAATATGGAACAGCATCCTTTAATGCCATCCCAGCACTGATGGAAGCGACAAATAGAAGGATAAATACCGTTGTGAGTTTTTGATAAAGTTCCATGAATGAACCTCCTAATTATGAAAATTTATTTAGTATGTATCTGGTTATTTCGTGCGATTCCTAATCCATTGAAATAAAATAAAGCAAGAGGAACCACGGTTCTCGATAATAACGAATAGAGTCGTCTAGCATGAATACGTATCATTTTAGAAAATTGATATCTAATCTATAGGTAATGAATTGGAAGGGAATTAGGATTATAAGAAAAGGAATTCATGGGACAGGTTGTTTAAGATTATAAAGAGATATAGATAAACTCCCTTTTTATGGTTATATATACTTATATTGTATCATGATGTTTCGGTTATGTAATAGATAATTGTGGATATGTGATGTATTTCATATGTAATAAAGTTTCTATACGATATGATAAAATTATGAGTAGTTCATAAGAAGGGGCGAATAAAAATGAGCGTAATAGAACATAAACAACAAGCACCCACAGAGGTTCGTTGTAAAATTATTACAATCTCTGATACACGTACAGAAGAGACGGATAAGAGTGGTAAGTTGTTAAAAGAATTATTATTAGAAGCGGGCCATATAGTAACCGCTTATAAAATTGTAAAAGATGATAAAGAAAGTATTAGGCAAGCTGTATTAAGTGGATATCATCAAGAAGATGTTGATGTTGTCTTAACAAATGGAGGAACTGGTATTACAAAGCGTGATGTTACGATTGAGGCGGTTTCGGCATTATTAGATAAAGAAATTGTTGGATTTGGTGAATTGTTTCGGATGATTAGTTATTTAGAAGATATCGGCAGCGCTGCAATGCTAAGTAGAGCAATTGGCGGAACAATTGGAAGAAAAGTTGTCTTTTCGATGCCAGGTTCTAGCGGGGCAGTTCGCCTTGCGATGAATAAATTAATTTTACCAGAGTTAGGACACATTACATTTGAGTTGCATCGTCAATGAAAAAGCTCGCTGGGATTGTATTAGCTGGTGGTATGTCGAGACGATTTGGTGAGCCGAAAGCATTGGCAAGCTGGCAAGGACATACTTTTATCGAACAGATTGTTCAAATGGTGCGGGATACTATACAAGATGTAGTTGTGATTAGTCATCCTGATATAAAAGAAAGAATTGTTACCTTAGTAGACGTTCCTGTTATAGAAGATATTCCTCCCTATAAAGGAGATGGACCGCTTGCTGGAATTGTATCGGGGATGGAGCATATAGAGACGGAGTGGTATATCGTTTCGCCTTGTGATGCACCGAACCTTTCAAATGAGTGGATTACAGCATTAATAGGACAAATAAGTGGTGAATATGAGGCAATTGTTCCGGTTATTGATGGAAGAAAGCAGCCGTTATTAGCAGCGTATCATTATCGTGTAAAAGAAAAAATATGCGTATTACTAAATGAAGAAAAACGAAGTATGGGACAACTTTTATCACAGTGCAACGTAAAATATGTGATGGAAGAGGAATGGAATGTAGCGAAAGAATTATTTGTGAATGTAAATACAAAAGAGGAATATGCGCGGTTACTGAATGAGAAAAAGAACAAAAAGGTATGACGTTATAGAGTCATACCTTTTTGCTCTTTATGAATACGATGGATGAGTTCATTGTTATATGTTTTGAGGTCAATTTTTTTATTACGCAAGTAGTTCGGTATTATTTTGGTGAAGCACCTCTTCATATTGCATGTATAAACCATGAAAAATTTCATCCCAGCTTTGTGTAGTGGCGTAGAATCTAGCGGCTATGCCCATCTGTTTACGCATTTCTTCGTTATTTAATAACTGATAAATAGATGATAAAAATGAGTTCGAATTTTTGGGCTCGCAAAGAAAACCTGTTTTTCCATCTGTAATAATATTTTTTACCCCGCCAGAATTCGCACCAACGACTGGTGTACCACATGCGAGCGATTCAAGAACGACATTGCCAAACGTTTCTGTGGCCGATGGAAATACCATGAGATCGGAGCATGCATAAGCTTCTGCTAAATTTTCTTCTTGTAAATATCCCGTAAACGTAACGTTTGCTGGTAAAGTTTCACGTAATTCTTCAGCAAGGGGACCATCTCCTGCAATGAGCCAATGAATATTATCTTTTCGCTCTTTTATTGTTGTGTGAATCAGTGTACGCAGTGTTTCGATATCTTTTTCAGGGGCAATGCGTCCGATATAGGAAAGAATGTATGGAGCAGTAATATTATATTTTTTTCGGAATAGGTCTTTATTGTAAGACTGATGGAAGAGGGAACAATCTACGCCGCGCCCCCATATATATAAATTTCGAAATCCCTTTTGAGTTAATTGCTGTAATGTTTCAGGAGAAGGGACAAAGTTTTTTTGCATACTACTGTGAAACCACTTTAAATAATTCCATAACATATTGGAGAAAAATTCAATTTTATAATATTGCAAGTAGGAATCAAAGTCAGTGTGATAAGAACCGACAAGAGGGATATTTAATTTTTTCGCGTAATACATGCCGCATAGCCCCATGTTAAAAGGAGTAGCGACATGAATGATATCCGGCTGAAAGTTAAGAAGTTCCCGCTTAATACGCGGAGTTGGAAAAGCGAATCGACATTCTGGATACAGTATTTTTAGCGGAATACTTCTCATTTTATTCACATTGGCTACGAAATCATCTTCTGCTGTATGTTGCGGTGCGAATACGGAGTAAGCAATATTTTGTTTTTGAAAATAAAGGGTCAAACGATCTAGTGTGTTTGCCACGCCATTTACTTGCGGTGTAAATGTATCAGTAAATATGGCGACTCTCATCCAATCTCTCCTTTACATGAAAAATGGAATGAATTGATAAAAAGAGATGATGCCAGAACATGTGCCAAGGCACATACCTACAAATACATCTGATGGATAATGAAGCCCGAGATAGATGCGGGAAATTCCTACAATAATTGCTAATAGAAGTAAAACGACTAATAAGTTTGGATCATAACAAATAAATGGAACAACTACCGAAAAAATAGCTGTTGTATGACCTGACGGAAAAGAATGATCTTTTAATGGATGCGATGGATATTTTGCATCTTGAATTGTTAAATAAGGCCGTTTGCGTGGATACCACCTTTTTAATATTTGCACAGGAATATGACTAATTGTTAATGAAAGAGCTGCTGTAATTGCTGCATCGTGCAGAGGACCCTGTGAAAATATAAGAAAGCATAACGTGAGCGAGATGGAAAAGATTGCACCACCGATATGTGTAATGGTACGGAAAAAGATATTTAATGTTTTTTGATCAAAGTAACGGTTAATTCCTTTGAAAATGTAACATTCTATTTTATATAAGGAGCTGCCGGATTTAGCTTTCATGAAATCTCTCCCCCTCATTTACATATATATTGAGATTATATCTTCTATTTTAATAAGACTTTATTGAGGGAATAATAAGATTTTGTAAAGAAAACGTTAGAGTTTTAACGAAAAAAGCTGCCATCGTGGTGGCAGCAAGTAGAGACTATTTTTGCAGTGACTTATAGTACTGTCCTTTTTCAACATATTGTTTGCGAATGCGTTCCATATCTTTGTGATCTTTATCTGTTAATTCGCGAATGACTTTTGCCGGACGACCGAAAGCCAGTGTATTAGGTGGAATTTTCTTTCCTTGTGAAACTAAACTACCAGCACCGATGAATGCACCTTCACCAATTTCAGCACCGTCTAAAATAATAGATCCCATCCCGATTAAAGAGTCTTTTTTTAAGGTACAGCTATGTAAAATAACTTGATGTCCAACTGTTACATCATCTTCTAAAAGAAGAGGGTACTGTGGACTTTGATGAAGTGTACATTGATCTTGTACATTTACGCGGTCTCCAATTATTACCTTAGACACATCACCACGAATGACTGTATTAAACCAAATGCTTGATTCTTCACCAATTGTGACATTGCCTGTAATCGTAACATAGTCAGCGATAAAAGCACTACTCGCAATTTTTGGATTTTTATCTTTATAAGGATATATCATGTAAAGCCTTCCTTTCCTAGAAACTAGTTTTAGTGTATCAAATTAAGGAAAAGAGTGAAATGGAGGAGTTTCGTATGTGGAATTATGAAGCGGAAGCAGCCAAAGCGGTAATCGTGATGGTGCACGGTGCGATGGAATATCACGGACGTTATGAGGCGCTAGCAGAAATGTGGAATCATTTCGGGTATCATGTTGTCATGGGAGACCTTCCAGCTCATGGAACAACTTCAAGAAATAGAGGACATATTGACTCATTTGATGAATACATAGAAGAAATAAAATTATGGGTGAAAGAAGCAAGAAAGTATCGGCTACCTATTTTTTTATTTGGACATAGTATGGGCGGTCTTATTGTCATTCGAATGATGGAAGAAACGAAGAGAGACGATATAGATGGAATTATATTAAGCTCGCCATGCTTAGGTGTATTAGCTGTACCTGCTGCTCCGCTTCGAGCTGTTTCAAAGGTGTTAAATATTCTCACGCCAAAACTTCAATTTCCCACCAAACTTACAGTAAACATGTCAACGAGAAATAAAGAAGTTCGCGATGCGATGGAAAATGATTCATTGTTCTTGCGCAAGGTATCGGTTCGTTGGTATAGTGAATTGATAAAATCTATTGAGATTGCTCATGACAAAATAGATGAGTTTCCAGACGTTCCGCTCTTGCTAATGCAGGCATGTGAGGATAAAATTGTAGATAAAACACGTGTCCGTAAATGGTTTGATAACTTAAATATTAGTGATAAGGCATATAAAGAATGGTCAAATTGTTACCATGAGCTATTAAATGAGTATGAGCAAGATGAGATTTTGAACTATATCAAGTCATTTACTGAAATACATGTAAATAACATAATAGAAACAAATAAATAATTATTTGTACATTTAATAGAGGAGATGAAGGAAGAAGTGAACGTACCGAGTAATCCCATAACGCTCATGGCGAAAGTATACCGTGATGTGTTTCCGGTTGTACACCATGAGCTAGCGATGTGGAAAGAGCGTGCCTACCATATTCCAAATGACGAACTTCATAGTCAAGCGATTGCAAGTATTGAGCATAAAACATTTCATTGTGAAGGCGGTGGTATTTTAGCGCTGCTCGCAAATGAACAACGCGAGGAATGTATTCGTTTTATTGTGGCGTATCAGACGATTAGTGATTACTTAGATAATTTATGTGATCGTAGTACATCGCTTGATCCGAATGATTTTGCTGCACTGCATGAATCAATGCTGACTGCATTAACACCAGAGAGTGAAGGAAGCAATTACTATCGTTATCGAGATGATCAAGATGATGGTGGTTATTTAGATGAGCTTGTTGCAACATGCCAAGATGTTTTAAAGAAAACGAAGCACTATGATAAAATCGCTCCGATTCTTCACGAACTTGCTTGTTATTATTGTGATTTACAAATTCATAAGCATGTGAAACTAGAAGAAAGAGAACCGCGCTTACAAACATGGTTTGAGGCTCATAAGGAAAATGTACCGCCAATGAGCTGGTTTGAATTTTCGGCATGTGCAGGATCAACACTTGGAATCTTTTGTCTCGTGGCGTATGCGTTTCATGATGAATTACTTGATGAAGATATTGCAAAGATTAAGCAAGGTTATTTCCCGTACGTACAAGGGCTTCATATTTTGCTTGATTACTTTATTGATCAAGAAGAAGACCGACTTGGCGGGGACTTAAATTTCTGTAGTTATTATGAAAATGAACAAGTCGTATTAGAGCGAATGAAGCATTTTGTGGAAGAAGCAGAAAGAAATATTGGTGGCTTACCACATGCGAAGTTTCATCGCCTTATTAGCCGCGGTCTCCTTGGGATTTATTTATCTGATCAAAAGGTATCAGAGCAAAAGAATATGCAGCAAATGGCACGGCGCATCGTGAAATATGGTGGATTCACTTCACGATTCTTCTATTGGAACGGGAAGATGTACCGAAAGAAAATGGCGCAGTGATAGAAATAGAAAAAGATGTGCATTTGGTGCACGTCTTTTTCTATTTTGATTATTGGTGATGTTCTTTTTTTAATTCGTGAGAGAAAGAAAAAATTGGTCATAAATAAAAAGCATTTGTACAAGATGAATTGTACAAATGCTTTTTTCTATACTTTTTTTACCCGTATTTTAGAGAATAGATATAGTAAAAACTCAACTACAAAAATAATAAGAACAGATAAACCGAATAAAGGCATGACAATTCCTAATAAAATCATAATAAGTATAAAGGCAAATATGCTTTTTTTATCCTTTTGTTTTGATGGTGCTCCCACCTTACCTTGTGGCTTTCTTGCTAGCCACATTTTAACACCGAAATAAATGAGGAATAGTAAGGACAAGGTTGTAAGTAAGCATAGTATTTTGTTTGGCCATCCAAATAAATGTCCTTCATGAAGGGGGATACCATAAGAAAACCACTGTGCAAATAAGCCATAATCACGATAGTCAATTTTTGAAATGAGAGTGCCGCTATATTGATCAAAATAAGCAGTAATCTCTTCATTTGGTGATACGTGCATTCCTGTAATACCAGAACCGCTAGATTTTGAAATAGTGAATACTCCTTTTGGCTCATTTGGTAATGAAATGACATATGGTTTTTCAATTTGAATCGATTTCTCTAACTCATCAATTGAAAGAGCTGTCTGTTCGTTTGAATCTGATTGTGGCGGTGTTTCTTGTCTAGTCGCCCACGGTAACTCTTTAAACTTAGACTCTGGAGGAGCCATATATAATTTCGGATATCCTAGTGATTCATTGGAAGTTGCTATGTTATAAATTTGTTTTCCCATGAAAGCAGACCAAGGTAATCCTGTTAGTACTAAGAGAACGAGTGGAATTGTAAATACAATACCGATTATGCTATGAAGTCGTTTGGATCTCTCTCTAGCGTTTGATACTGGGGGTTTCTTGAAGCGTTTTATACTCATATATAAACCAGTAACAATTAAAAAAATCGTCCAGCAAGCGGCTAGTTCGACTAAGTAGTTTACAACGGTACCGCCTACTAGAAGAGAGCTATGTAATTCTCGCATAATATTTGCAAACGTTGCATCAGCATTTTGATCCCCAACAATTTGGTTATGTTTATCTAAGTAAACATACTTCTGATCACCTGTATATTCATTTGCCATTGTGAGTCTTGTATTATGATCATCTTTAAAATAGCTAATTTTCGTCACGTTATAGTGAGGATATTTCTTTTCTGTTGTTGAAATGGATTCAGACATAGAAAGAGATTCTGTTTGCCTACTATTTCCAAAATATAAATCTTTATAGATGAAATTCTCAACTTCCTCTCGAAACAAATAACCAATGCCGCTGAGTGATAAAGTAATGAGTAGTGGTGCTATGAAGAGACCGGCGTAAAAATGCCACCTCCAGAAAATATAATGAAGCGATCGATTCTTTTTCATATTTTAAATCCCCCGTCCAACCTTTTATAAAATGAATGCTCATTTAATATATCGGGATAAAGTGTGATTACTTTGAAAGAATTGTGAAAAATGTTAAAAGTTTTAGGGGCATATAAAAAAGACGTGCAGCATGCGCACGTCTTTTTAGCGATTTCTGTCGAGGGATTGATATATTTATAGGCGCGAAGAACAATGTTGGATACATAGTTCTGTCGAGCGAATAAGTTCTTCATTTCCTTTTTTCATTCGAATTTGGAGTGCTTTTTGAAAGTAAGGTAAAGCTACATTCAGATCTCCTTCATCTAGTTTACTTTTTCCGTAATGTTGATAGAGAAAATCTTCGTAATTTGTTAAAGCATTTTGGTGCAACATATGAAAGAGTTCAGCAAAGATTTCATTTGCTTTTTCAAAGTCACTTTCCCAATGATATACATGAGCAAGGCGAAGTTTGTTAATAAAAATTCCTTGCGTATGTTGTAAGGCTTCATATCTTTCTATGGCCTTTTGTAAGTAGTATTTGCTCTCAGAAAGGTTTTCTACGATTCGGTCGTAAACACCAATTAAACCGCATTGCTTCGCATATGATATATCTGAATGAGCTAAATTTGTTTTTAAAAATGTAATCCCTTGCTTCATTTCAGCAAGGGATAGTGGTTTTTCGCGGAGATTTTCATCGAATGTATAGCCCATTTCAAAAGGGATGTTTTCTATTTGCATGGAATTCTCCTTCTATACTTTTTTGTTGGACAAGTATTCATTCACCACTGCCTTCGCAAGGCAAGCTGATGAATCCACTAAATAAAGGCTGTGTGCTCCGGTGTTTAATACAACGTTTAAATCTGTACAAGCTATAATAACTCCATCTACCGTTTCAGCTAATTCTATGCAAAGTGTACGCCATGATTTAGTTGCGTCAGGCAAGTCTCCTATTTTTATGTTTGAGATAATTTGAGTGATAGCCGTTTGCCAGCTATTTTTATGTATATAGTCCATACCACGTTTTGCGATCCCATCTTGATATATACCGGACTGAACAGTCGCATCGGTTGCTAAGAGAGCTACTTTCCTTACGTGATCGGGTATTTCTTTTATCGTCTCATCCACCATATTTAAAATGGGAACTGAAATTGAATTTTGTAATTCATAAAAATATAAGTGCGCTGTATTACAAGGCATGGCAATAAAATCGACACCTGTGTTTTCAAGTTTTTGAGCACCATTTATAATAGCCTTTTCCATGGCTTTATGATCAATCGGTCTATCTATATAAAAAGGTGTTGGACAAGAATAAATCATCATATGAGGAAAATCCATATCATGTTTCGCACCGTATACTCTTTGGCATTGCTCAACTACTGTATCAACGAAGGGGCCTGTCGATTTCGGCCCCATTCCTGCTAGTATTCCAATCATTGTTGTATATCCTCCTGATTTCATAATCTAAATTTAGAAATTCTTGTTTTCGTCTACATGTTCCTTCTTTTTCGTACAAGATAAAGAAACAAACTCATTAAAACAAATGAATATGCAAGTGCCTATGCAGTAAGCCAAAGCACGTGAACAAGCAAATGATGTTCATATTGTCCAAGCATCAGAAAACTATTGATAGGCGGAAAAACCCATAATAGTTCCGGCATTTCTTTTTTGAGATGAATGGAAGCAATCATTTTGAGTAAAGTACTTTTTCCAGTACCATTGCCACCGATAATGGCAACCGCTTGTCCTTTTGGAATAGATAAATGAATGTCTTTTAGTAGCAGTTGTTTGCCATAGGCCTTTTGTATTTCCTTTCGTTCTAATAACAAAATGATTGCCTCCTTCTTTATAGATTTCTCACATCCATTATATGGTATATTTTATTCTCGGAACAATAAAAAAACGTGCAGCACATGCACGTTTTTTATAACGATTCTTGTTGAATCGCCGATATATTTAGCGTTTCTCAATCGCCACAATAAATGGCGGATTATTTTGTTGGTTGATGAAGCCGTAACGAAGTACGTGAGCTTGTTTTTGATCCAGCTCTTCGGCGAATTGCAGGACAGCATCGCGCTCGACTTGTCCTTCTGAATGACCATGATAAATAACAAGGACGATGATGCCTTCTGGTGCCATGACTTCTAATAATTGTTCGATAGCAGCTATCGTTGAATTTGGTTTTGTAACGATATGCTTGTCACCGCCAGGAAGGTAACCTAAGTTGAAAATGGCTCCGGTTACTTTGCCTTTTGCTTCTTCTGGTAATACAGATAACAAAGTATCGTGGCTATCATGAACGAGAACAGTTCGTTCTTCAAGTCCTCTTTCTTTTAGGTGAGTAGCCGAACTTTCAATTGCTTTACGCTGAATATCAAATCCGAATACTTTCCCGTGTTCGCCAACAATCTCCGCTAAAAAACAAGTATCGTGACCGTTGCCAAGTGTTGCGTCTACAGCATAATCACCTTCTTTGACAGCTGTTTGCAAAAGCGTGCGTGCAAACGGTAATACACGTTCTAATTTCATACGGGTTTCACCTCATTTGCATATTTTCCTTGCCAGCTTCCGCGGCGTATAAATTCCGCATCGATGGAATTTAATACTTCCCATTTATTTAAGCTCCACATTGGACCAATCATTAAGTCAGGTGGACCGTCACCTGTGATGCGGTGCACAATGACATCTGCTGGAATGATTTCAAGTTGGTCCACAACAAGACTGACATAATCTTCAAGAGAAAGGAATTCTAACTGTCCTTTTTCATATTGCTTCACCATTGGTGTTCCTTTTAATAAATGAAGTAAGTGAATTTTAATACCTTGTACATCAAGTTTTGCGACTTCACGTGCAGTTTCCATCATCATGTCGTAGTCTTCAAGCGGAAGCCCATTAATAATATGGGAGCATACTTTAATGCCATGCTTACGAAGTTTGTTTACACCTTCTACATATGATGGATAATCATGAGCACGGTTAATGAGGTTCGCAGTGCGCTCATGAACGGTTTGCAGTCCAAGTTCAACCCAAAGATACGTGCGTTTATTTAAATCAGCTAAATATTCAACGACATCGTCAGGTAAACAGTCGGGACGAGTTGCGATTGAAAGACCAACAACATCTTTTTCTGCCAACAGCGGTTCGAATTTTTCTTTTAGCATTTCTAATGGAGCATGCGTATTGGTGTATGCTTGGAAATAAGCGATACACTTTCCATCTTTCCACTTCGAGTGCATTTTTTCTTTCATTTCATGATACTGCGTTACAACATCATCGCGGCGATCGCCAGCAAAGTCACCAGAACCAGCAGCGCTGCAAAATGTGCATCCGCCGTATGCGACTGTGCCATCACGGTTTGGGCAATCAAATCCAGCGTCTAATGAAACTTTAAAGATTTTTTCGCCGAATTCTTTTCGTAAGTGATAATTCCACGTATGGTAACGTTTATTGTCATTTGTATATGGAAAAGGGTTTTGAACCTTCATTACATATCCCTCCTAAAGCCTAAAATGAAACAAAATCCATTATAACATACTCATAAGGTCGATATGGAAGGGACACACTAAGGGAGAACTAAAGGCAAGGAGGCTACATCATGGCAGAGCGTCAATCACTTGAAGAATACATTACGCAAGCAGAGCAAGCTATAGAATATGCAAAAGAGCAATTAGATATCGGAAGTAGACAAGAGCATTACAATACAATGGAGTATTCTGATGCACAATTACAATTAGAACAAGCTTATAACGATTTACAAATTATGCAGCAACATGCGAATGATGAACAACGTGAGCAATTAAATCGTGCACGTATGGCAGTTCGTCAATTACAGCACCAAATGATTATTACACCGCACTAATAAGGAGTGAATGTAATGGCAAAGCGCTCAGATCAAAATAACCCAGAGCAAAAAACGCAAAATGGACATAACGCTGAGTTCTCAAATGAACTCGATCCAGTGGTACAAGCAAAACAGCGTAATCGTAAAAAAGGACAACCACAAAAATCAAAGCAATCAGAGTAAGCCAGGTCGCTTGTTTAATTTTACAGGAAACCTGACGTATATGCAGACTCTATATGTATGTATTGCAATTTATACAATCTAAATTATTTTCAGTGTCATCTAGATGAAGTTTTTCAAGATGGGGCCATTCGAATAAATTTGGCGTGTGATTACGTATTGGACAGTTACGCCTTTAAAAAAATAATGTTGGAGAAAAAACTGCTTCAGAAATGGAGCAGCTTTTTGTATTTTTGAATCTCTCCGTTATAATTAAGATTCAAGTAAGCAGAGTAACGGAGGAATAAACAATGATTGCACATATTGGTACAGTAGCAGTTTACGTAGATGATCAACAACAGGCACTTGAATTTTGGACAGAGAAAGCGGGATTTGAAGTATATCGTAACGATCCAATGGGACCAAACGCAAGCTGGATTGAAGTAGGACCAAAAGGCACACGTTCGCACTTAGTCATTTATCCCAAAACAATGATGCCAAATGCAAATGAGCTAAAAGCATCAATCGTGTTCGTAACAGAAAATATGACAGAAACGTATGAAACAATGAAGAAGAACGGGGTAGAATTTACACAAGAGCCAAATAAAATGCCTTGGGGTACATTCTCTATCTTTAACGATAATGAAGGGAATGAATTCGTTTTAAAAGGTTAAAACAATAAAAGGAAAAGCTGAGCTTACATGGGCTCGGCTTTTTGTGCGCCATTATAATCTGAATTGCCGAATATTACGAATTTTTTATCGTTATTTGTGGTAATATATGGTATGTTAATAGATGGACATTTAAATTTTTGGATGTATTGGTTTGTTTATAAAAAGCATGATAAGGAAAATGTGAAGGGGAAGGGATATAGACGAACAATACTATGAAAATAAAGAATGTCGATGTATATTACGAATGTAAATGTTAGCAAGGTAACACGTTTTTAATGTGATTTTTTCTATGAAACTGAATGGAATGAATCTATTGATATGGTTCTAAAAAAATGAAAAATAAGCATTTATATTACAAAAGTGTAAGGTAAATGTAATGTTAAACAATGGTAGATGATGCAGAAATGGTACAAACTAGGAAGTGGAAAAACAATTGTAGGAGGATATAGGATGAGCAAACCAGTTGTAGACGTAAAAAACGTCCAAAAAGTATACGGTAAAAAAGGCGAGAGCCAATCACATGCCTTAAAAGGTGTATCATTCTCTATTCAAGAGGGTGAATTTGTTGGAATTATGGGGCCATCTGGTTCAGGGAAAACAACGTTATTAAATGTAATTTCAACATTGGATAAAGCAACGGGCGGCGTTGTTGAAATTGCAGGTACAGATATTACAAAAATGAAGCAAGGAGAACTATCTGATTTCCGCTCACAAAAGTTAGGATTCATCTTCCAAGACTTTAACTTATTAGAAAACTTATCAATCTATGAAAATATTGCTCTGCCACTTTCTTTGCAAGGCGTTCCATCACGTAAAATTGGACCGAAAGTAGAAAAGGTAGCTGAAATGTTAGGAATTTCAGAAATACTTCAAAAGTACCCATCTGAAGTATCTGGTGGACAAAAACAGCGTTCAGCAGCAGCGCGTGCGCTTGTACATGAGCCAGCGATCATTTTAGGAGACGAGCCAACAGGAGCGCTTGATTCTAAAAATGCAACGAGTCTTTTAGATGCAATGACAAACTTAAATGAAGAACAAGGTGTATCGATTATGATGGTTACCCACGATCCATATAGCGCAAGTTACTGTCAGCGTATTTTATTCATTCAAGACGGCGAGTTATACAAAGAAATTCACCGCGGTGGTACGCGCGAAGCGTTCTATAAAGAAATTTTAGATGTGCTTGCAGACTTAGGCACACAAAAAGCATAAGAAAGGAGGTTCAGACATGTTATTTAAGCTTTCTATGTCAGGACTGAAAAGCAAGCTGAAAGATTACATTGTCTTACTTGTTGGTCTTGTAATGTCAATTTCGATCTTTTACATGTTCCAAACGTTAGCATTGAATAAAGCGTTTATTGAGGCGAATTCTGTAATCAGTAGTATTCAATTCGTCTTCCATGCTGGAGCGGTACTATTAGCTATCATTACATTCTTCTATATTTTATATGCTAATTCTTTCTTGCTATCACTTCGTCAAAAAGAATTTGGTATGTATATGATGTTAGGAGCCAAAAAGCATAAGGTGACACTGCTTATGTTTATTGAAACAATTGTATTAGGAGCAGCATCTCTTGTAGTTGGTATTGCAGTCGGTGTAGGGCTCGCGCAAGGAATTGGTAAACTACTTATGCAACAGCTTGAATTTACTGCAGGTGGCTATCATGCATTTTATGCTCCATCTATGCTTGTTACATGTATTTTCTTCTTAGTACTATTTGTTTTATCAGCAATTATGAATAGTATCAAATTATCACGTATTACGGTTCTACAACTGGTTCATGCTGATTCTAAAACGGATCGTGTTTCTAAAGCAGGAGTAAAGACTGTTATAGCTGCATTCGTTGGAATTATTCTATTAGCAATCGGCTATGCTTCTATGATTTACATGGGTAAGTTGGCGCAAATGGGGGTTATTATTGCATTAATCACTGTAACGTCTGGAACTTACATGTTATTTGGAACATTCCTTCCGCTTATTATTAAAAAGCTAAAGAGTAATAAAAAGCGTACTGAAAAAGGACTTAATGCTTTTACATTTGCACAGTTAAATTTCCGCATCAATAGCTTAACAAAAGTACTAGCTACAGTAGCGATGTTAGTGGCGCTTGGAGCGGGTGCGATTTCAGGCGGTATGGCGTTCAAAAATAACGTTATGCTTACTGTCGATGGTTTGGCAATTTATGATGTTGCGATTCATAATCCAACAGCCGAAGAGAAGAAAATTTTAGATGGTATTACATTTAAAGAGAAAAGTGAATATCGTTACAAAACAGACGATAAATATGTCTATTATTTAAAAGAAGATTTAGAGAAAAATCGTCCTTTAATACAAGATTTAAAAGATTTTAAAGGAATGAAAGATATTGGTAAAGTAAAACGAGTTTCTGAAGAACTGCCAGTAGGTGCGATTTCGAGTTCCGGTCAAGAAAAATCTGATAATGTGATTCCAAAGGAGTGGGATCAGGCATTAAGCACGATTCATCCAATTTATGTATCCCCTAATCAAACAATTAAAATTGTAGACCAAAAAATGTATGATGGTTTGCAAGGTAAAGAGGGCGTTGCATTACTTGGAAAAGTAGATGATTTCTTAACATATAAAAAAGAGTGGAAAAAAATTGACGAGTTGCAGCTAGTTAAATATAAAAATGTAAAAGAAAATTCCTTGCAAAGTAAGAACCAGTTTTATACTGGATTTTACGGCATCGCTAGTGGAACAGTATTTATGGGGCTCTTCCTAGGAATTGCTTTCTTAGCAATGATGGCAAGTTGTTTAATGTTTAAAATTCTATCGGGTGCATCAAGCGATATCACACGTTACCAAATGCTTCGTAAAATCGGTGTTCGCCGTGAATTATTAACGAAGTCTATCTATAAAGAATTATTCTTAGTATTCTTATTCCCAGCGATTGTCGGTATTGCTCACGTGTTAGTTGGTATGAATATTTTCGGATTTATCTTAATTGACCCGTATTTCCGTATTTGGTTACCAATTGTAATTTTCGTGGTCATTTACACAATTTACTACTTCATTACAGTTCAATTGTATAAAGGAATTGTTCTTCCGAAAGAGGACTAAGAGTTAGAAAATACCGAGTAGAGGGTGCTCGGTATTTTTTCTTTTTCATTTAAATATCATTATCTGAATTTCATCAACTATTAATCAGTTGCCTTCCTATTTAAAAACGACTACAATTTTACTGTTATGTATAGAACGAAAAAAACAGAATAGGAGGGGAAACTATGCCAAGGAAAGTATGGCTATTAGTAGCTGGGATGATTATTAATGTCACAGGTGCTTCTTTTTTATGGCCATTTAATACAATTTATTTACATGATCATTTAGGAAAATCGTTATCTGTGGCCGGAATGGTATTAATGATTAACTCGTTAACAGGAGTAATTGGTAACTTACTCGGCGGTGTTTTATTTGATAAATGGGGCGGATATAAGTCGATTTTAGTAGGAATTGTGATTACACTATTAGCGATTTTAGGTCTTGTATTCTTCCATGGTTGGCCATTATATATTGTGTGGCTTGCGTTAATTGGATTCGGTTCTGGTATGGTCTTTCCATCGATGTATGCGATGGTTGGTACGGTTTGGCCAGAAGGCGGACGGAGAGCATTTAATGCGATGTATGTTGGACAAAACGTTGGAATCGCTGTTGGTACAGCGTGCGGTGGTTTAGTTGCTTCTTATCGTTTTGATTATATTTTCTTAGCGAACTTTATTTTATACTTTATTTTCTTCTTAATTGCCTTTATCGGATTCCGTGGTATGGAAGATCAGAAAGATAAGAGTGTAGAAGTAAAAGAAGGAAAGAAAAAAGGTTGGTCACTTACACCAGGATTCAAGGCACTTCTTATCGTATGTGTAGCATATGCTTTATGCTGGGTTACATATGTACAATGGCAAGGTGCGATTGCGACACATATGCAGGAATTAAATATTAGCCTTCGTCATTACAGCCTGTTATGGACGATAAACGGGGCGATGATTGTTTGTGCGCAGCCATTAGTAAGTACGATTATTCGTGCGATGAAGCGTTCTTTGAAACAACAAATTATGATCGGAATCGGCATTTTTGCAGTGTCATTTATTGTACTTAGTCAAGCACAGCAATTTACCATGTTCCTTGTCGCGATGGTGACATTAACAATTGGTGAATTATTTGTTTGGCCAGCTGTTCCAACGATTGCGAATATCCTTGCACCAAATGATAAGCTCGGTTTTTATCAAGGTGTTGTAAATAGCGCAGCGACTGTTGGGAAAATGTTTGGCCCAGTTGTTGGCGGAGCAATTGTTGACTTATACAATATGGAAGTATTGTTTATAGCAATCATGGTAATGCTTGTAGTAGCGCTTATCGCAACAAGCATTTATGATAAACGAGTGAAAGTGGAAGAAACAGTAGAAGAAAAAATTGCAGTTTAGTTTGACGGAACATGTAACATGTTTTAGAATATATTTAAATTAACTCATACTTGTAATAACAGTGAGAAGGAGTAGTAGTAATAGAAGCTGGTTTAGAGAGTTGACGGTTGGTGCAAGTCAATCCACGTTTCGTTATGAACTCGCCTTTGAGTTGCAGTTGTGAACCAAAGTAGCAATTGCCGTCTATCCACGTTACGGATCTAAGCGAATGTATATATTAGTGCTTGTTCAAAAGGAAGATAAAGAAATGCGACAGCTATCTTTACCGAACGTTTTGAACATCCTTTATTACATTAATTTAGGGTGGTACCGCGGGAATCTATAACCTCTCGTCCCTTTCTAGGGATGAGAGGTTTTTTGTATTTTAGGCGGTGAAAATAAATACAATTTGAATGGAGGATATCTCATGAGCTTTAATCATCAAGAAATTGAGAAGAAGTGGCAAGCGTATTGGGAAGAGAATAAAACATTCCGCACGCCAGATGAGACAGAAAAACCAAAATTTTATGCACTAGATATGTTCCCATATCCATCAGGAGCTGGGCTACACGTAGGACATCCAGAAGGATATACAGCAACGGATATTTTATCTCGTATGAAACGTATGCAAGGATATAACGTTCTTCATCCAATGGGATGGGATGCATTCGGTCTTCCAGCAGAGCAATATGCACTTGATACTGGAAATAGCCCAGCAGAATTTACAGAGAAAAACATCAACACGTTCCGTAACCAAATTAAAGCACTTGGCTTCTCTTATGATTGGGACCGTGAAGTAAATACAACAGATCCAAACTACTACAAATGGACACAATGGATCTTCTTACAGCTATTTGAAAAAGGATTAGCTTACGTAGATGAAATACCTGTAAACTGGTGCCCAGCACTTGGTACAGTACTTGCGAACGAAGAAGTTATCGACGGTAAGAGTGAGCGCGGTGGACATCCTGTTGAGCGTCGTCCGATGAAACAATGGATGTTAAAAATCACTGCATATGCAGATCGTCTGCTTGAAGATTTAGATGATCTTGATTGGCCGGAAAGCTTAAAAGATATGCAACGTAACTGGATCGGTCGTTCTGAAGGTGCAGAAGTACACTTTAACATCGATGGTACAGATGAGAAGTTTACAGTCTTCACAACGCGTCCTGATACACTATTTGGTGCAACTTACTGTGTACTTGCTCCAGAGCATGCGCTTGTTGCGGAAATTACAACTGCGGATCAAAAAGAAGCAGTAGAAGCGTACATTGATTCTGTAAAAGCGAAAAGTGATTTAGAGCGTACAGAACTTGCGAAAGAAAAAACAGGCGTATTTACTGGTGCTTATGCAATTAACCCAGTAAACGGTGAGAAATTACCAATATGGATTGCTGACTATGTACTTGCAACTTACGGAACAGGTGCTGTAATGGCAGTTCCAGCCCACGATGAGCGTGATTATGAGTTTGCACAAGTATTTAGCCTTCCAATGAAAGAAGTTGTAAAAGGCGGAGACATCACGAAAGAAGTATATACAGGTGATGGTCCACACGTAAACTCAGCATTTCTTGATGGTCTAAATAAAGAAGAAGCAATTGCAAAAATGATTGAATGGCTTGAAGTAACAAGTGCAGGAAATCAAAAAGTAACATACCGTCTTCGTGACTGGTTATTCAGTCGTCAACGTTACTGGGGTGAGCCAATTCCAGTTATCCATTGGGAAGATGGCACAATGACAGCTGTGAAAGAAGAAGAATTACCATTAGTTCTTCCAAAAACAGAAAACATTCGTCCATCTGGTACAGGTGAATCACCACTTGCAAACATCGAAGAGTGGGTAAATGTTGTCGATCCTGAGACTGGTAAAAAAGGTCGTCGTGAAACAAATACAATGCCGCAATGGGCTGGTAGCTGCTGGTACTACCTACGTTACATCGACCCAAACAACAGCGAAGCACTTGTAGATCCTGAAAAAGTAAAACAATGGCTTCCAGTTGATATTTATATCGGCGGTGCAGAGCACGCTGTACTTCACTTACTATATGCTCGTTTCTGGCATAAAGTATTATATGATATCGGTGTGGTTCCAACGAAAGAGCCATTCCAACAATTATTTAACCAAGGTATGATTCTAGGTGAAAATAACGAGAAAATGAGTAAATCAAAAGGGAATGTTGTAAACCCTGATGATATCGTAGCAAGCCATGGTGCAGATACACTTCGTCTTTACGAAATGTTCATGGGACCATTAGATGCTTCAATTGCTTGGTCTGAAAATGGTCTTGACGGAGCTCGTCGTTTCTTAGATCGTGTATGGCGTCTATTTGTTCAAGATAATGGTGAACTAAGTGAGAAAATCACAGATGCCTCTAATCAAGAACTTGAGAAAGCATACCATCAAACAGTGAAGAAAGTTACAGAAGACTATGCAGAGCTTCGCTTTAACACTGCAATTTCTCAAATGATGATGTTCATTAACGATGCATATAAAACAGAAGTACTTCCGAAAGAATATGTAGAAGGTTTCGTGAAAATGATTGCACCAGTTGCACCGCACGCTGCGGAAGAACTTTGGAGCAAGCTTGGACACAGTGAAACAATCACATATGCAAGCTGGCCAACATTTGATGAGTCTAAACTTGTAGAAGATGAAGTTGAAATCGTTGTTCAAGTTATGGGTAAAGTTCGTGCGAAACTGAAAACGAAAAAAGACGCATCAAAAGAAGAAATGGAACAACTTGCTATCGAAGTAGTGAAAGAACAAATTGAAGGGAAAACAGTTCGTAAAGTAATTGTTGTTCCTGGAAAACTTGTTAATATCGTTGCAAATTAATAGGAAAGAGCAGTCCTTATGAGAGGGCTGCTCTTTTTTTTAGACAACTGAAAAATGAGTGGAATTCCCTTATAGACAAACACCTATTCTTGTATGAGAAATATGATAACAAAGGCAGGTTAAATTGAGAGAAAGAGGTGAAAGAAATGAAAGGGATGGATAATAACGCATCGCACGGCTTTATGATAGGTCAGGATGGCTATGCACAAATGCTAATGGGAGGAGCTGGACAACAAGGATATGGCGGGAACCCAACATGGATGGGCGGATCATCAGAAGGAGTTCCTACATCTGTAGCTGGAGCGCAAACCGGAATGCCAACATTCGTGGGAGGAGCGCAGGGTGGAGTTCCTATAGGAGTACCAACTACATTTCCGGCATTTGTAGGAGGAGCGCAAGGTGGAGTTCCTGTAGGAGCGCCAACTACATTTCCGGCATTTGTAGGAGGAGCGCAAGGTGGAGTTCCTGTAGGGGCACCAACTACATTTCCAACATTTGTAGGCGGGGCACAATCTGGCTTCCCTGCATCAGTTGGTCCGCAACCAGGATTTGGTGGTGTTGCTCCTATTCTAGTAGGAGGAGTAGGTCCACAAATGATTCATGGTCATCACGTCCATCACGGTCATCACGTCCATCACGGTCATCACGTCCATCACGGTCATCACGTCCATCACGGTCACCACCAACATCACGGTCACCACCAACATCACGGTCACCAGCAACATGGTCACCACCAGCAACACGGCCATCATCAGCAACAAGTACATCATCATGGTCACCATCAAATTCATCCACAGGCTGTTTTATATCAAACACAACACCATGGTCAGCATCAACACCATGGTCAGCATCAACACCATGGTCAGCATCAACACCATGGTCAGCATCAACACCATGGTCAGCATCAACACCATGGCCAGCATCAACATCATGG
>NZ_CM000745.1:3977567-4033722 GCF_000161455.1 Bacillus pseudomycoides DSM 12442 | reverse complement strand
CCATGGTCAACAACATCAACAACAGCAAACATGGTATGGCGGAGCGGGAAGTGCAGGAAGTACTGCAGGAACAGCGGGCGCGGCAGGGCATGCTGGACACGGACACTAATAGAGTAAATAAAAAACATAAAAAAATTCTCTTGTACGCAAGGGGATTTTTTATTTTGGGAATAGTAAGGAGGAGAGGAGGTGCATTACATATGGGAAAAGGTAGAAGTAATAATGCTGGTAAAAAGCAACCGAATTTCGATGATTCATCTAATTTCGCTAAACAAAGTCAACCGACAGAAAAGAAGAAAAAATAAAGTGAAACTTTAATCAGTGGGGGTTCTCTTCATCCCCCACTGATTATTAGCCCTCACCAATCGGGCTTTTACGGGCAGTTTATCTCTCACCTAACTTCTTTGCTTTCACCGAATTTTGAGGTGGGGGTATTACTGCCCGTTAATGCGGGATAAACAAAAAGGAGCTCTCTTCATAAAGAGAGCTCCTTTTTCAGATATATCGGCGTTTCGACACGAAATATCGTTCGCTCGAAAAAATAAGACATAAGTGCGGGGCTTAACTTCCCGCAAATGGTAGCCTATTCAATCTTATTTCCCTGCTTTTGCTAATGCTTCTTGGCGTTGACGCTCAATTTCAGCACGTAACTGTGGTTCTGGTGCTTGCCAGCCTTCTGGTTTTAAAATTTTGCCATCGCCTTCGCGGAAACGTGGTTTTCCGTCAGGGAATAGTTTTGCCATATTTGCATTGTTTACAATTTCAAAGCCTTTATCGGGACGAACTCCCATTTCTGCAAATGTTCCAAATGCGAAATAGATAAGGTCAATTAACGCATCATATTGATCTTCTACAGTATTAGCTTCTAAAAATTCCTCTAACTCTTCTTGCATAAAGCTTGCGCGAATTTTTGCGCGTTCTTCTGTTAATTTTGTTGGTACATCTGTAACAGGGTGTCCAAATACCTCGTGCATTTTTGCAACAAGTTCATATCCTTTATCTAAACCTTTTTCGTTAGCCATGTTGTTTCATCCTTTCACGTTTTGTGCCGAACTTTATTGTAACATAAGGAGATTGTTTAATAAAAAAAACACCTTATAAAATAAGGTGTTCTTTCCCTACTCTTCTTTCTTTATTAAAAATGATAAAGCGAGATCAATTCCGAACATCCCAACAAGTAGCGTCGGTACGACAACAAGTAAATAACGTGTAAATGAAACATTTTTTAAGTATGTATGAGCAAATAAAAAGACGCCGAGAAACAGAATACCATTTAAAATAGGTTTTACTAACTTTTTAGACATAAGCTCCCCCGTAAATATCTTTTTTCTTTATGTAAGTATTATCAAAAAACTCCTCTCTCCGTTGTATCATGCCCGGAAGAGGAGTTCAATCATTATCTGACATTTTGAGGAAACTATATTTCATATTATTCGATTACACCGGAGTTTGTAATATCAACTTCATATTTTACTGTGATAGGAACGTCTTTGTACATTTTTTTCCATTCTGCTAATTTAAATGGTCGATAGTGTTGTCTAAATTTAGCTCCTAGCCCAAGAGGATCAACATTTAAAGATTTAAATTTTTTGATGAGTTTTGTGGCTTCAGTATTTAAGCTTTTTTCAACTTCTTGTGATATTTTTTTTGTGTTCTGTTTATTTTCTAGGTTTACTTGTTTCGAAAGTTCTAAGATGCGTGCATCTATTTTTACTTTAATTAAAAAGGAAGGCTTTCCAGCTTTTATATTTACAGTATACGTTGGCTTGGAGCGTATATTATTGATCATTACATATCCATTATTACTTTTAAATTCGTGTGAATCTAACCGATGTTTTTCCAATAACCCCTTAAATACGAACATATCTTGTCGATCAATTTTTCCGACATACTTATCCTTTTTTAAAAGTCCAATGCCAGTGATTTTGATTTTGTCTTTACTCTTTTTTAGGATAGGCATATAAGAGTCTTGGCCTTCACGATAATAACGAAATGCACCTAAATGTAAATTATCAGTTGGTACGGGGCCAGTTTGCATGTTATGCTCTAACATTTTTTTTATATAGATAGCCACATTAGAAGAAGTTGTATATTTTCCTTTTAATAGCTCAGGTCCATTTCCTTCTAATAATCCAACATACACTGAGTTTCCGATGCTGACATCGCGAATCAGGGTATCAAAGGAGGTCGACAATCCTTTTTTTGCAATTCTTGTAGTAAATAAAGCAACGCGCATTTGTCCGCTTGCAAATGGTTGAGAAGATTCCAAAGAAGTATCAGCTTTTACTTGTTTAACGGCATTTGCTATTCCTTCAAAGACCTGTACTTTATTTCCTTTTCGCTGCACCGGACAAACCGATGTTACCTTTATTTTATTATTTTTTGCTGTATCAAAAACAACCCCTTGAATTAACTGAACATCATCAACAATATTTTTTTGCAAACAGCCTGTTATGATGAATAAACAAATACATGAAAGAAGAATTAGTTTTTTCTTGATTTTTTCCATTTTCTTTTCACCCACACGATAAGAAATAAGATTGGGATGTAAACATATATAAGCCAAAGACTAACTTTGGAAGTATGACTAATAAAATCGTTGATATCATGCCTGTTTGTTAAAAGTTGTGACACAATAATTGTAATGAACATGAAAGAAAGTAAAATGTATTTTTGCTTTACATGAAAGATTTCATGTGTTCCTCTTGTAGCAGCCCATAATGGAAGAATAAAACTTGTAAGAATTACAAGTGCATAGCCGGAGATGGCAATGTACTCTAGTCGTTCGATAAAGGGTAATTGAATAACTTGTGTCATGGAAAGCTGAGACCAAATTGTTTTTGATAACTGTTTTTCGCTAAAAAAAGCGAATGCCAAAATCGTGCTAAATAAATATAAAATGTTAGAGAATAATACACCATATTGTGCAAATTTATGAGATTTCTCGGGATTCTTCACAAATGGGTATGCCATAAGAAAAATTTCAAAGCCTGTCATGGTATAAATTGACAATTGAGATGCTTTTAAAATACTTCCCAAAGAATGCGTAAAAACAGGAAGTAAATTTTCCCAATGCGCGTACTTGAACATAAACAGGCTAAGAAAAATATAACCTAGTGTCCCACTAATTGAAACGACACAGATACCAGTGATGATGCGGAATCCTGATGAGATGATGTAGTAACTTAATAAACATAAAAAGGCGGTGAACATCCAAGTGGACCCGGTAGGAAACATCCATACTTGAACAATCTCAACATACGTTCGAACAACGGATATACTCGCAACCAAAAAATACAGCATGAATATAATATTAATGCCATTACCGAGCCACTTTCCAAAGGTTTGGTGATGAAGATCTATTAGGTTGCCTTCTGTATTTTTTAATAAGTAATACATCATCCAAACGAGAATGTGAATGATGATTCCTGTGATGAGAACACCAATCCAAGCGTCGTAGCCCGCAGCTTTGGCGATAATGCGTGCAAATCCGAGAACTCCAGCGCCGAACTGTGCACTATGAATCAAGAAGAAAACAAAGATAGGAGATATTTGATATTTTGTTTTGACTTTACTCATATGTGCACCTCGTTTCTTATTCATCAAAATCAGATGTATGTTTTGTTGAAATCCCATGTGCTGATTTTTTTACGTGTTGCGGCCTTGCTTGAATATCTCTTGTATCAATCATAGATAATGGAAACCGAATCCAAGAGTCTTTTAGTGATTGTCGCCTTGCTGGATAAAAGAGCGCGAATGGTTTCTGTAAAGAAGAAAGCCTGAATAGATGAGTAAATAAAAAGATAAAACCTAGTGAAATTCCGAATAGTCCACCTAATTCTGCAAATAAAAGGAATGGGAATCGTAGTAAGCGAACTGCGTTCCCCATCTTATAAATCGGTGTGATAAAGGAAGCTAACGCAGATAAGGCGACAATGATTAATAAAATATTACTTGTTAGTCCTGCTTGTACAGATGCTTGTCCGATTACGATACCGCCTACAATACCGAGTGTTTGGCCTACTTTCATTGGTAGTCTAGCCCCAGCCTCTCTAAGTAAATCAATAACCAGTTCTAGAAAGAGTGCTTCTATTAAAGGTGGGAAAGGAACTTGTGCTCTTGATAAAATTAATGTTTCGAGTAAATCGCTTGGAATTAATTCGTAATGATAACTTAAAATGGCAACATATAATGGTGCTGCGCAGATGGAAAACAGAACAGCAATGAGTCGTAAAAATCTTGAAAACGTAGCGTAAAGCCAAGATACGTTGTAATCCTCTGGCGAAACAAAAAAATCAAAGTATGAAACAGGAGTGAGTAAGACGCTCGGTGAACCATCTACAAAAATAGCGATTTTTCCATCAATTAATGCGGTCGTTACTCGGTCTGTACGTTCTGTATTAATAAATAGTGGGAAGATTGATTTTTCCCCCATCAATTCTTGAATATAGGAACTGTCGTTGATTTGATCGTATTCAATTGTACGAAGTGACTCTTCTAAATAATCAACACTGTCTTTTTCAGCAAGGTTCTCTAAATACATCATGACAACTTTTGTTTTAGAGAATGTCCCAATGATAACCTCTTTTGTTTGTAGTGCTAACACTGGAAGGCGTTTACGTACTAAGTTAAGATTCGTATCAAGATCCTCTACAAATCCCTCTTGTGGACCAATAACTGTAGATTCATTTAATGGAATAGATGGCGCCCGATAATTATCAATTGTGATATTTGCTAAGATACATTTTTGATCTTGTTCATGTAACTGTACGATAGCGTGCCCTTTTAAAACCATATCTTCGATTTTTTGAAGATCATTTGTGATCGTAATTCCGCTCATTGGAATATGCTCTTTTAATTCTTCTAATGTAGAACACGTATGCTCTAATAAAGCTGGCATTAAATACTTTTGTAATTTTTCACCATCAAGCGATGGCCGGTAATAAGAAATCCAATACGGCATTGTTTCATCATCTGATGTGTGATAACTTACAAAATCACTAGATGTTTTTAGGTTTTCTAATAAATCTTGAAGAGAGTGAACCTTTTCTTTCTCGGGTTTACTGAAATCATAAATGCTATTGCTACTATTATTTTGCTGCTTGCCTTGTATTTGCTGGTCCTGTTTAGTAGCTTGGGCAGATTGATGTTGTTTGTTTTGTGTTTGCGCGTCTTGTTTAGTACCTTGAGCAGATTGATGTTGCTTGTTTTGTGTTTGCTGGTCTTGTTTAGTAGCTTGGGCAAATTGATGTTGTTTGTTTTGTGTTTGCTGGTCTTGTTTAGCAGCTTGGGCAGATTGATGTTGTTTGTTTTGTGTCTGCGCGTCTTGTTTAGTACCTTGAGCAGATTGATGTTGTTTGTTTTGTGTTTGCGCGTCTTGTTTAGTACCTTGAGCAGATTGATGTTGTTTGTTTTGTGTTTGTTCCTCTTGTTTAGTAGTTTGATTTTGCTCTTTTGAATCTGTTTTACTTGATTTTTTTTTCTTTCGAAACCATTTCCATATCATACGTATTCCCTCTTTAACTCATGTAAGATAATGTTAGTTTATGGCGTATTTTGTATATTATGCACATGTTTATGGGGAATCAAAAATCCTTTTTGTTAAAAGAAGGGTTTCTTTTGGAAACGTAAAAGTGTTTTGGTAAACGGGATAGATTTGTTATGGAGGATTGATATATAATGACGTATTTACAATGGGGTAGAAATTTATGATGTATGTAAAAAAAGAAAGCTTTCATTTAAAAAAGTTTACATTTGAAAATGGCATAAAGATCCCTGTTCAGATTGGATATGAGACGTACGGTAAATTAAACCGGGAAAAATCAAATGCGATTTTAGTCTGTCATTATTTTAGTGCAACAAGCCATGCGGCAGGAAAATATACGGAGCAAGATCTCATTCCTGGTTGGTGGGACGGACTGATTGGACCGGGGAAAGCAATTGATACCGATCGCTATTTTGTGATATGTACCGATAATCTTTGTAATGTACAAGTGAAAAATCCTTACGTGATTACAACGGGACCAAAGTCAGTTAATCCAATAACGGGATCTGAATATGGGATGGGGTTTCCGGTATTTACATTTTTAGATGTAGCACGTGTGCAATATGAATTAGTGAATGCAATGGGAATTACAAGGTTACATGCGGTAATCGGACCATCAGCTGGTGGAATGATTGCGCAGCAATGGGCTGTTTGTTATCCCCATATGGTAGAGCGAATGATTGGTGTAATTACGAATCCGCAAAATCCGGTTGCGACATCGGTTAATGTTCTGCAAAATGCAATTGAAGCTATTCAGTTAGATCCAAAATGGAATGATGGAAATTATGGGGATGAACAGCCGACGAAAGGGCTGCATTTAGCAGGGAAAATGATGTTTATAAATGGGTTTGATGCTCACTATTATGAAACGACATTTCCGCGTAATAGTACGGAATCGCTACCTTATGAGAATTTCTCAGCACGGAATTCATTTGAACAAAATATAAATGCATTGACACTTCAAAATATTACTTTTGTGGATGCGAATTCATGGATGTATACAGCGAAAGCAACGTTATTACATGATCTTGCACACGGTTTTTCCTCTTTAGAAGAGGCACTTTCTCAAATAGAGGCAGATGTGCTTATGATTCCGTGTAAACAAGATTTACTGCAACCTTCTCGTTATAATTATAAAATGGTAGAGCTGCTCCAGAAACAAGGGAAATACGCAGAGGTTTATGAGATTGAAAGTATTAATGGCCATATGGCTGGTGTATTTGATGTTCATTTATTTGAAAAGAAAGTGGATGAGTTTTTAAAGAGAAGAGTGTTTGTATAAGTGCAAATTGAAAAAAACACATAAAACCTAATCTTTAGGTGGAAGAGAGCATCTGGCCATGAATAGAAGCGATCAGCCCCTTTTCCTTTTCCTGCCCCGTGCCAAGTGAAAACAAAGAGAGAAAACAAGTAGCGGTCACTTTTGGTTCTTCGGAGCCGCGACTTATACGCTTGAAAAATTGAAATGAATATATAGCAATGTGTGAAAAAAGGTGCGAGCCGTTAAGCGAGCACCTTCTTTTTAGATGATTTTTAAACGGAAGACGTATGTAGCAATGCATAATCCAAGGCAAGCGATACTAAGTAATAAATAAAAGAATGCTCGTTCTTGAGAGGATCGTGTGGGTCTTCTTTTGTTAAATATACCGAGTGAAATGATAGCGAGAATTAAAAAAATGAGACCTATAATGAAAAGAAAAAGTGTCATGTCGATCGACTCCTTTCGTAAAACAAGTATATTGAGGATACAATGTGAGAGGTAGATTTGTAAATGTAATAAATTTACAAATGAGTTGAGGAATAATGCAAATGAGGGAAGTTTCACTTCTTTGCGTTCGTAATTTTCCATGCTAAAATTGGTGATGAATAGATGAGTAGAGAAAAAATTTACTACGTCAACTACCCTTCACTTAAATACGAACGCGTTTTGAAGTGGGGACTTCTTTCGGAAATACGTTAAAGTTTTAATTATATTAAGGAGGAACGACATATGACAGAAGTAAAAACAATTACAACAGAAGAAGTGCAAGAGCGCTTAGAAAACGGGGAAACGTTATTTTTAGTAGATGTACGTGAAGATGAGGAAGTAGCACAAGGGAAAATTCCAGAAGCTGTACATATTAAAATGGGTGATATTCCAAATAAAGTAGAATTCTTTGATAAAGAAAATGAGTATATTTTTATTTGTCGATCAGGAATGCGCAGTGAAAATGTATGTCATTATTTAAATGAACAAGGGTTTAAAACAGTGAATATGGTCGGCGGTATGCTGCAATATGAAGGTGAAATTCAATAATTCATTTTTAAAACTTGAAACGCGTCTGTTTCAAGTTTTTTTCTTTTGCATACAGTGTATACAAGAATTGTTTTTCGCATATGAGTGAGCAACAATTCCTGCGATTATAATCGATTTATATAGAAAGGAGGGAGGATGGTGAGTGCGCGAATTCGTAAAATAAAGATTGTTAATAACACAGGAGCTGTTAATGTAGGTGATTGTTATACTATTGAACCATTTGCTGCTTCGAAAATATATGCTGGTTCTGGTGGATCGAGCATCGCTACTTTTTTGAATGGAAAACGGATGCCGCCAGTTACTCCTAGGACGCCAGAATTCCTTCCACCACTAGAAACAAGTGAATTAACATTAGGTTCATAACAGAAAGGTTGACTGGTCATGCCGGCAAATATTAAAGAGTTTGTGATTGTAAATAACTATGGGAATTTATTTACGGGGGATAACTTGCGGGATACTTCATTTGTTGCATCAAAGACATATAGTGGAGCAACAGGGCCAACTTGTATTGATGTTGTGACTGTAATAGGAACGGCAACAAATCTTTGCTTGAACCCAGGGGATGTAGTGACAACGACGTATACGAAAGGTTCAGCGATTGGAACAAGTATGAGCACGAATACCGCTCCAAGTGCCAACACGTCAGGTACTATGCAAGCTGTTCCGAATGCGGATAGCTTGGATTCTGTACCAGGTTTATAGAAAGAATCCTCTACTAAAAGTAGGGGATTTTCTTATTTTTTCATTGTTTACGTCTTTTTCGTACATATGGTTGTCAAGGAGAACAAGGAGAGGGAAAAGGTGGGGGCTTGCTGCCTGCAGATAGCGGGATAAATTGGATGTTCAATACCTTTGTTGTAATAGAAACAAGAGGTTCACCTAGTAATAATATAAAATCACTATTTATTTGGGTTAGTGCCAGATACTGCCGTAGTAAAACAATTTATAAAAGGAAACGCATTATTTTAGTAGATAGAGAATATTAGAAGTCTGGGAATTTATATTTTTATAATATGTAAAAAACACAATTCTTTATTAATATCATTCGGTTATCATATAATAATGCTTGATAAATAAATAGATAAAGAGAAGGGGAAAGTGAATCTATGAAAAAGAATATGAAAGTTTTAGCGATGGCAGTTGGTCTAACAATTATGGGATCAACGACAGCTGCTTATGCAAGCCCTGGTGGATTGGACAAAAATGGTGGACATACTTGCCGAACAAACTGTGGGAAATATGGGCTTGAAACAGGAGAATACCATTATCATAACAATTGGAAACAAGATAATGGAAAGTGGTATTTCTATGATCAAAATGGAACGAAAGCGAAAGGTTGGCAACAAGTAGGTACGATATGGTATTACTTTAACGGAAATGGAGCAATGCAAACAGGCTGGCAACAAGTAGGTACGACATGGTATTACTTCAACGGAAGCGGAGCAATGCAAACAGGCTGGCAGTCAATTAACGGTGCTTGGTACTACTTCAACGGAAGCGGAGCAATGCAAACAGGCTGGCAAGCAATTAGCGGCACATGGTACTACTTCAACGGAAGCGGAGCAATGCAAACAGGTTGGCAAGCAATTGATGGAAAATGGTACTACTTCAACGGAAGTGGGGCAATGCAAACAGGTTGGCAACTCATTAAAGGAGTAAAGTACTATTTCGAAAGTAATGGTGCTTGGAATCCGAATAAATAGTAAAATGAATATGGAAGATTAACGGAAAAATAAAATAGCACCTATCTTATTTTTATAGGATAGGTGCTATTTTTTATTGGATTTTTGCTTTTTCAGATTCAATAGGTTGTCTTTTTCGATAAATAACATAACTGCGTCGTAAATATTTCACTGGAACGCTAAAGACATGTACAAGTCTTGTAAATGGCCATGTTGCAAAGAGCCCCATCGCTGCAATGATATGGATTTTAAACCAAATAGGTACTTCTGCCATATATTCTGCTTTCGGCTGGAAAACAAAGAGGCTGCGGAACCATGGGCCAATTGTTGTTCGATAATCAAATCCTTTTGCATCAATATTGAAAAATGTAGAGGATAGACCTGCTAACATTACAATGAACAAGAGGACGAGGGCGACATAATCTCCTTTTGTACTTGTTGCGATAATGCGTTTTACTGTAAAGCGACGATACATTAAAATCACTAAACCAACAATTGAAGCAATTCCTGCAGGAAGACCGAAGCCGATAGCGACCATATGATACATATGCTCAGAAATACCGAAAGAGGTATATACAGATTCTGGTATTAATATTCCCATGATGTGTCCACCGATTACGAACATAATGCCAAAGTGAAAGAGTAAACTTCCGATTCGGAGCATTTTCTTCTCTAATAGTTCGCTAGATTTTGATGTCCAGCCAAATTGATCATAGTTGTATCTGAAAATGTGTCCACCGATAAAGATTGCGAAAATGATATAGGGGAACAGCACCCATAAAAATTGATCCATCATTTTGACGACACTCCTTTCTAATTCGCTTGTACTCCCCAGGCATCGATGGCGAGGAGAATGGCAGCAAGAATTGGTTCGTACATACAATTTGCTTCTTTTAACTGTCCGTGCAATGCTTGTATATCTTTCGTGTATCTACTCATAATTGGTTCGCTATCTTCTTCATTTGCGTTTGCGAGAAACTCAAGTAGAAGCGGTAGATAATCAGGTAGTTCTTTATCTGTTACCGCAAAGCCAGCTTTTTGATAGTGTTGTTTTAGCTCTAATAATTCAATTCCACGCTCTCTTTGTTCACCTGTGTTCATGTAAGTGAGATACATATTTGTTTTCTTTCCAAAGTCGAATGTATATACGTAAGAATCAATGAGTTGATCGTTTGTTTTTTCTTGAGCTTGTTTGATGAAAGCTGTAAGCAACGTGTGAATTTCTTCATGCGTAATCGTATCAATTGTTTCTTGTAGTTCTGGTAAAGCTTCTCTCCATCCTGTTTCAGGATAGGAGAGAAGGAAGGAAGCACAAGAAAAAGCAGTTTGTAAACCTTGTTTCATAGCTATTACCTCCTTAGTTTAAGAGAGTGTCATACAAGAACCTGGGCCGCCTGCGAAGGAAAGGCCGCAGCTTCCTTGTTCACTATATAAATCTGCAACTTGTTCACGGTGAGATGTAGGGATAACGAAACGGTCTTTATATTTTGCAATCGCAAGAAGGCGATACATATCTTCTACATCTTCTTTCGTTAAACCGAGTTCTTTTAATACAGCTTCATCTGGTTCTTTATTAATTTGCAGTGCTCTCATATGAGTTCGCATAACAGCCATTTTTTTCAATGTAAGACGAATATGTGATTCATCTCCTGCAGTAAGTAAGTTAGCTAAATATTGAATTGGAATACGCATATTATCAATAGCAGGGAAAATTTCTTCTGCTTGCCAGTTGCTTCCTTTCCCTTCCACCATATTCATAATCGGGCTAAGCGGTGGAATATACCAAACCATCGGCATTGTCCGGTACTCTGGGTGAAGAGGAAGGGCGATTTTCCAATCAATAATCATTTTATAAATTGGTGATTCTTGAGCTGCTTTAATCCATTCTTCAGGAATACCTTGTTTTTTTGCTTCCGCAGCTACTTCTGGATCATTTGGATCTAAGAAGACAGTAAGCTGAGATTCATATAAATCTTTTTCGTCTTCGACAGAAGCGGCTTCCTTTACTTTGTCAGCGTCATATAACATTACCCCAATATAACGAATGCGTCCTACGCATGTTTCCGAGCAAATCGTTGGCATACCAGCTTCGATACGCGGGAAGCACATTGTACATTTTTCTGCTTTATTTGTTTGCCAGTTAAAATATACTTTTTTATATGGACAAGAAGAAACGCAGAATCGCCAAGCGCGGCATGCATTTTGATCAACAAGGACAATCCCGTCTTCTTCACGTTTATACATCGCTCCAGATGGGCAAGAAGAAACGCAAGATGGATTCATACAATGTTCGCAAATGCGAGGCAGATACATCATAAAGACATTCTCAAAATCTGTTTTAATATCTTCTTCCATTTTCTTGACGTTCGGATCTTGCAAGCCTGTTATATGTCCGCCTGCTAAATCGTCTTCCCAGTTTGGGCCCCATTCAATTTTGTCGATAAACTCTCCAGTAATTGCTGATTTTGGGCGAGCTACCGGCTGATGTTTTCGCTGCGGACTATTTGTTAATGTTTCATAATCATAGTTCCAAGGTTCAAAGTAATCATCGATTGTAGGTTGATCTGGGTTATGAAAAATGTTCATGAGACGTTTCATTTTCGAACCGGATTTTAGCTGGATTTCACCGTTTTTTAATTCCCAGCCGCCTTTATATTTTTCTTGATCTTCCCACTGTTTTGGATAACCAATCCCAGGTTTTGTTTCCACGTTGTTGAAATACATATATTCAGCACCTGGACGATTCGTCCAGGTGTTTTTGCACGTTACGCTACAAGTATGGCAGCCGATGCATTTATCTAGGTTCATTACCATTCCGACTTGCGCTTTAATCTTCAAGCCAATCTACCTCCTTCAGTTTGCGGATCACGACGTTTAAGTCACGCTGGTTACCAGTTGGACCGTAGTAGTTAAATCCATAGCTTAATTGACCGTATCCACCAATCATATGTGTTGGTTTTACATGAATGCGGGTTGGGCTATTATGCGTTCCTCCGCGGTTGCTCGTTAATTTTGTACCAGGCACATTAATATGACGGTCTTGTGCGTGGTGCATAAAGGCCATTCCTCTTGGTATGCGGTGCGTTACAACGGCACGTGCTACGACAACGCCGTTACGGTTAAAGCATTCGATCCAGTCATTATCACTAACACCAGCTTCGGCGGCGTCATCTTTGTTCATCCAAACAGTTGGACCACCACGGAACAGCGTTAACATCGGTAAGGAATCGAAGTACATACTATGAATCGACCACTTATTATGCGGTGTTAAATAGTTTAGTGTAATTTCTTTTCCTTCTACCTCAGGGCGTGATTTACGGAACGGTTTATGTTGCAAGATTGGCTTGAATGTTGCCATTGTTTCACCGAATTCCTTCATCATATCGTGATCTAAGTAGAACGATTGTCGTCCAGTTATCGTTCTCCAAGGGATAAGGCGCTCAACATTTGTTGTAAATGGTGAGTAACGGCGTCCCCCTTTTTCAGAACCAGTAAAGGCAGGGGAAGTAATCACCGTTTTTGGCTGCGCAGTAATTTGTTCGAATGTAAAGCATTCTTCTTCGCGTTCTTCTGCTAAATCGCGCAGATGTAAATCTGTTTGTTTTTCAAGAGCTTCCCATGCTTTTACAGCCATATGACCGTTCGTTGTAGAAGAAAGGGTTAACACCGCTTCAGCAGCATTGATTGCTTCTGTTATATCAGGGCATCCTTTGGCGATAGAGTCAGTACGAATAACGCCTAATCGACTCTTTAATTGTTCATATTCTTTTTCTGCAGACCAAGAAATCCCTTTCGTACCAATGGGTTGCTTCCCAGTGTTTGGTCCAAGCGCTGTCATCTTGTCATAAATTGTTTTATAATCTCGTTCTACAACATGAATTTGCGGCATTGTCTTTCCTGGTATTGGTTCACACTCACCTTTGCTCCAATCTTTAATCTTGCCAAGCGGCTGTGCCAATTCTTGCGGTGTATCATGAAGAAGTGGTGTTGCCACAACTTCTTTCATCGGATCAAGATCAAGTTCTGTTGCTAAATCAGAGACTGCTTTAGAAAGGGAACAGAAAATATCCCAGTCAGAGCGTGCTTCCCACGGTGAACCGATTGCCGGATTAAATGGATGTACGAACGGATGCATATCTGTACTACTTAAATCGTGTTTTTCATACCAAGTTGAGGCAGGAAGGACGATATCAGAATAAAGTGCTGTTCCAGCCATACGGAAATCTAAGTTAATCAGTAGATCAAGCTTTCCTTCAGGTGCTTCTTCATGCCACTTTATTTCTTCTGGTCGTAATGAATCGCTATCGTCATTCATTAATCCGTTTGTTGTACCTAATAAATGTTTTAAGAAATACTCGTGCCCTTTACCAGAACTTGAGATTAAGTTTGCGCGCCATACGAATAAATTGCGCGGGAAGTTATTTTTGTTATCTGGGTCTTCAATGGCAAATTTAAGTTCTTTTTCTTTTAGCTTTTGCGCAACATATTTTCCGATTTCTTCCCCCGTTGTTGCGCCACTAGCGACAGCTTCTTTATATAGTTCAATTCCATTCTTCTCGAATGTTGGATAAGAAGGTAACCAACCAAGACGAGCAGCTAACACATTGTAATCACCGTGATGTTGATAGCGTGAGTTGCCGACAACTGGCGATGCTAAATGGCCAATTGGTGTATCTTCATAGCGCCACTGATCTGTTACAAAATAGAAGAAGGATGTACCGTTTTGTAATTTCGGCGGACCTTGCCAGTCTTTTGCCATTGCAATTGTTTGCCAGCCTTCTGCCGGACGTAATTTTTCTTGCCCAACATAATGCGCCCAACCGCCACCGTTTACACCTTGTGCACCAACGAGAAGAACAAGATTTAGAACCGCGCGATAAATCGTATCAGAGTTAAACCAATGGTTAATACCAGCGCCGACAATAATCATCGATCGTCCATTTGTATCAACAGCATTTTGAGCAAACTCACGAGCGATTTGAATAATCAGTTCTCGTTTTACTCCGGTCACTTTTTCTTGCCATGCTGGTGTAAATGGAACATCATCATTGAAGTCTTTCGGTTCTTGCCCGCCAAGTCCGCGGTTGACACCGTAGTTTGCTAACGTTAAGTCGTACACAGTTGTAACGAAAATGTCGCCTTTTTCTGTTGCAATTTTTTTCACTGGAATTGTTCGCTCTAATATTTTGTTTCCGTCATCGGAGAAGTATGGAATTTGTACAGTTTCAACTGCATCTTCCATGCCAAGTAAAGAAAGGCGTGGATCAATTTTTTCGCCTGTTTGCTCGTCTTCTAAACGTAAGTTCCATTTCTTTTCGTTATCCCAGCGTGACCCCATTGTGCCATGAGGCGTTGCAAAATTATTGGTGTTTTCGTTCCAAAGAACAGGTTTCCATTCGCCAAGCTTTGTTTCACGACCAATATCATTCGCGTTTAAGAAACGATCTGCAACAAATTGGTCTCCTTGTTGTTTTAATGTGACAAAGAACGGAAAATCAGTATATTGTTTTGCATAATTTGTGAAGTATTCCACTTGGTTGTCTACGTAAAACTCTTGTAAGATGACGTGTCCCATTGCCATCGCAAGCGCACCGTCTGTACCTTGTTTTACGCTAATCCAATCATCAGCAAATTTTGTGGATTCAGCAAAGTCAGGACTTACGGAAACGACTTTCGTTCCTTTATAACGTACCTCCGCTAAGAAATGGGCATCTGGTGTTCTTGTCATTGGTACGTTTGAACCCCATGTCATAATGTAACCAGAGTTGTACCAATCACTACTTTCAGGTACATCTGTTTGATCACCCCAAATTTGCGGAGAAGCTGGTGGTAAGTCAGCGTACCAATCGTAGAAGCTGAGCATAGGTCCACCCATGAGCTGCATAAAGCGGCTACCAGCAGCGTGACTTAACATCGACATAGCTGGAATTGGTGAGAAACCAACATTTCGGTCTGGACCATATTTGATCACTGTGTATAGTAAGGAAGCAGCGACTAGTTGTAATACTTCATCCCAACTAGCACGAATGAAGCCGCCTTTACCACGCGCCTCTTTATAAGTACGTGCTTTTTCAGGGTTTTCCACAATGCTTTTCCAAGCGTCTAGCGGTGATTTGTGATTTTGAAGTTCCTCTTGCCACATATTCCAAAGGACACCACGTACATATGGATATTTCACGCGAAGTGGACTATAAATGTACCAAGAAAAACTTGCCCCACGCGGACATCCACGCGGTTCAAAATCTGGCATATCAGGGCCGGTAGAAGGATAGTTCAGTTCTTGACCTTCCCAAGTTACAATTCCATCTTTCACATAAATATTCCAGCTGCAAGAACCAGTGCAGTTAACACCGTGTGTAGAACGGATTACTTTATCGTGTTGCCATCGTTTTCTATACACGTTTTCCCATTCACGGTCTTCATATGTTTCTTGTGTATGATTGTCGTTATAGCGATCTATCGGAGAAAAATATTTTAAACGTTTCATTAATGCTGAAGGTTTCTTTTTCATACTGTTCACTCCTTTATTGCGTCTCTCTTGCTTATTTTCACTATAAGAGAGCATGCAAAATAGAGATGTGATATCTATCACAGTTCAACAGATTGTCAAAAATCAGATTGATATTAAAAAAAATTCCGAAAGGTTGTGACATTCTGCACAGTACAGAGAGAGTTTTTTATGTAGAGTAAAGGAGAAAGAAAAAAGAGTAGCATCTCAAATAGAGAGGCTACTCAATGCTACAAATAGAGGTAGGGCAATCTTCACAAGCAATTTCACATTTTAAAAATTGTAAATTATGAATGGTAATCTTTCCTTTATGGATAGAAATAATTCCTTGTTTTTTTAAATCGTTTAACATACGGTTTACACTTTCACGTGAGGTTGCACAGAAATTCGCAAGCTCTTGATTTGTTAAAGGTAGATCGATAAGAATACCATTCTCTTTTAATATGCCATAACTGTTTGTCATGCGAATGAGCGTGGAATAAAGAGCTCCTTTTTTTCCATGTAACACTAAATCACGGAATTTTGTTTGCATTCTTCGTAAATGTTCACTAATCCATTTCATAAATTCAAATGCAAGAGCAGGTTTTTCAAGTAATGCCTTTTCTAAAGCATCTCGTTTAATGACTCCAACTTCAACATCTTCCAGGCATTTCGAATTTAATAAATATTTTGCATTGTCCGTAAATAATGTCAACTCCCCGATAATATCGTGTTTTGAACAAATGCGAAGTGTTAACTCTTGTCCGTCAGCACTAATTTTACTAATCTGTACTTTTCCAGAGCGGACGATATAGAGTTCTTTTGCCTCCAAACCTTCTTGGAAAATATAACTTCCTTTATTAATCTGCATTTTATATTCAACAGATGCAAGTAATTCCTTTAAGTCTTCCGATAATGCCGTACGGTTTGTCACAGCAATCACCTTTCTTTTTAAAGCAGTCTATTTCTTATTTTGGATGTAAATATGGTGAAAATGCAAGAAATATCTTTTTATTATAAGTAATAAGTTTATTTTTAGCAGTGAACAAGCGCACTTTTCACAATGAAAAAAAGAGTGTCCTTTGTAGACACTCTTTTCTTTTACATTACTTAATCCATTCAACAACCATATCCATTGTTTGACGAGTTTTATCACGTTTTGGTTCTTCCGCTCGATAACCAAAAGCAACTAAAACAGACACACCAAATGTATCACCTGAAACAATACCCTCTTCTTTTAAAATCGCTTCTACTTTTTCTTGATGGAATCCTTCAATTGGGCAAGAATCAATGCCGATTTGGGCAGCTGCAGTCATCATATTACCAAGAGCGATGTATGTTTGTTTAGAAGCCCAATCAAACATGGCACGGTCGCTTTCAAATAATTGAAAATCAGTTTCTTGAAACGCCTTATAAAAACCAAGCTTCATCGTTACGACTTCCTCGGGAAGCTGCTGAATATTTTTCATGAAGTTAGAAATATAGGAAGAGTCATAAATCATATCTTCTTTTTTACGAGCTAATATAACGACAAAATGGCTCGCTGTTGGTAATTGTTTTTGAGCTCCCCAAGCCACAGGGAGAAGTTTGTTGCGAATATCTTGATTTTGAATCACAACAAATTTCCAAGGTTCAAAACCAAATGAACTTGGAGAAAGTCGACCAGTTTCTAAAATAAAATGAAAATCTTTATCAGAGACTTTTTTATTTACATCAAATTCTTTACATGCATGTCTAAATTGATAAGCTTTTAAAATTTCTTCTTTTGTATGTTCCATTTAAATAACCACCTTTTAATTATTTACTTTTTTATAGTAAGTTGATTACAAAATCGATTCTACAATAGTACAATGAATGATATAAGTACGCACATTTTTAGCATATAGTATCAATTTGTATACTAATGGAGAGTGATAAAATGGAACAGAAAGATATAAATCGTTGTTCAGTGGAAGTAACGTTAGATGTAATCGGTGGAAAATGGAAAGGAGTTATCTTATTTCATTTAATGAATACCAAAGAGATTCGCTTTAATCAATTTTTGCGATTGATGCCTGGCATTACGCAGCGTATGTTAACAAGGCAGTTAAGAGAACTTGAGGCCGCTGGAGTAATCCACCGGGAAGTATATAAAGAAGTTCCGCCAAAAGTGGAGTATTCTTTAACGAAATTCGGAAAATCTCTTACACCAATTATTACACTTATGCGTGAGTGGGGAGAGGAATATCGGACACAAATAAAGTGATTTTAACTGAAATGTGAACAAAATTCGAACGGATTTGTGAAGAATTTTTGAATGGCAGGTACGATGTGAGAAATATCACAACGTATATCCTGCTTCTTTTTTATGATGGAGGCAAATAAAAAACATGGAAAATCAATAAAGAGCTCGAGCAAAAACATCGCAGTTTAAAAATATATTATAATAGAATGAAGACAGATAGAATTTAGCAGAAAAGGAGGGGTGACGATGCGCGAGAAGATTAGAGATTCTTTAGGGCGTCCGCTTCAAGATTTACGCATCTCTGTCATTGATCGTTGTAACTTTCGGTGCACATATTGTATGCCGGCAGAAGTATTCGGGCCTGATTATGCATTTTTACAAGAAGAATTTTTGCTTACATTTGATGAAATTGAAAGATTAGCAAAATTGTTTGTAGGTATGGGGGTAAAGAAAATTAGGCTTACAGGCGGTGAACCATTACTACGTAAAGAGTTGCCAAAGCTTATTGAACGGCTCGCGAAGTTGGATGGCTTAACAGATATTGGACTAACGACAAATGGCATTCACTTAACGAAGCAAGCAAAGGCGTTAAAAGAAGCAGGGTTACACCGAGTGAATGTTAGTTTAGATGCGATAGAGGACGATGTGTTTCGCAAAATTAATGGCCGGAATATTAGTACAAAACCTGTGCTAAAAGGGATTACGGCAGCAAAAGAAGCTGGACTTGATGTGAAAGTGAATATGGTTGTGAAAAAAGGGATGAATGATAGTCAAATTATTCCAATGGTTGCTTATTTCAAAGAACAGGAAATTCCGCTTCGCTTTATCGAGTTTATGGACGTCGGCAGTACGAACGGATGGAATTTTGAACAAGTAATTACGAAACAAGAATTGATTGAGAAGATTAGCGGAGTGTATTCGATTGAGCCTGTAGATCCTCATTATTTTGGAGAGGTTGCTAAGCGTTATCGTTACGTGGACAGTGATGCGGAAGTTGGATTTATCACTTCAGTTTCTGAATCTTTCTGTTCTTCTTGTACAAGAGCACGGATTTCGGCAGATGGTAAATTTTATACGTGTTTGTTTGCAACGAAAGGAACGGATTTACGGAAGCTCCTTCGAGAAGGTATTTCTGATCCCGATTTATTAAAGGTAGTGCAAGATGTATGGGAATATCGAGAAGACCGATATTCTGATGAGCGGACTGAAGAAAGTGCAAATAACCGTCCGAAAATTGAAATGTCTTATATCGGAGGGTAAGAAGGGGGGATGTCGCGTGCAGGAGCGTTATTCAAGACAAATGTTATTTTCCGGGGTTAGCGAAGCAGGCCAAAGGAAAATAAGAGAAAAGCATGTACTCATTATAGGTGCCGGTGCACTAGGAGCAGCAAGTGCAGAGGCGATTGTCAGAGCGGGAATTGGAAAACTGACGATTGCTGACCGTGATTATGTCGAGTGGAGTAACTTACAGCGGCAGCAGTTATATACAGAAGAAGATGCAAAGCAGTATAAGCCGAAAGCAGTCGCAGCATTCGAGCGTTTAAGGCAGATTAATTCTGAAGTAGAAATTGTACCAGTTGTAACAGATGTAGCGGTGCAAGAAATGGAAGAGTTAATTAAGAATGTGGATTTAATATTAGATGCGACTGACAATTTTGAAGCGCGTCTTCTTATTAATGACATTTCGCAAAAATACAATATTCCTTGGATATATGGAGGATGCGTTGGAAGCTATGGCGTCACATATACAATTCTTCCGGGAAAAACACCATGTTTTCGCTGTTTGATGGAGCATCCATCTAGTGGTGCAACGTGTGATACGGCAGGAATTATACAACCAGCTGTACAATTGGTCGTTGCGCATCAAGTGACAGAAGCACTTAAAATATTGGTAGAAGATTTTGGAGCGCTTCGTGAAACGATGCTGTCATTTGATCTTTGGAACAATCAGCACATGGCGTTTAAAGTGAATAGGCAGAAAAAAGACAAATGTCCATCTTGCGGAAAACTGCGCACGTACCCAAGTTTAACGTTTGAATCACAGATGAAAACAGAGGTTCTATGTGGGCGAAATACAGTTCAAATCCGTCCAGGGGCGCCGCAACTTCTTAATTTAGAAGAAATTAAAAAGCGCTTACAAAAAAGTATGGATGTGCAAACGACACCATATTTACTATCGTTTCGTGTTGATGAATATCGTTTCGTGTTATTTACAGATGGCAGGGCATTTATTCATGGGACAAATGATATGAAAGTGGCGAAGCGATTATATGCAAGATATATAGGCTGAACCTAAAGGTTGTCCTTTAGGTTCAGGGGACTAAATTAGGATTGTGAATTTCTAATATAATCTCCACTTTTTCCGCCTGTTTTTTCAAGTAAATATGTTTCGCCGATAATCATACCTTTGTCAACAGCTTTACACATATCATACACGGTAAGAGCGGTCGCAGAAGCTGCTGTTAAGGCTTCCATTTCAACGCCAGTGCTACCTTCTGTTTTTACTTTTACTTCAATTCGTAAACGGTATTGCCCTTTCGCCGTTTCCCAATCGAATGAAACATCTACTCCTTTTAGAAGTAAAGGGTGGCACATCGGAATAATATCAGAAGTGCGTTTAGCAGCCATAATACCGGCGATTTGTGCGACGGCTAATACATCGCCTTTCCCAATTTCATTATGAGAGATTTTATCATAAATTTCTTTCGTAACAAGGATGCTAGAGCAAGCAATTGCTGTTCGCACTGTCACTTTTTTATCGCTAATGTCGACCATTTTGGCACGGCCTTGGTCGTTAAAGTGAGTGAATGAAGACATGGAATTCCTCCTTGAAGTAATTGCTATTATAATTAGCATTGTACAATATAAAGTGTAATCAAGATGTGATATTTTGCAAATATGGGGTGAAAACAATGTTAGAAAAACGAGTACCAATTCCAGTTGCTGAAGCAGTGGCGCGAGTTATGACATATGCACACCAAGGTGGAATGGAAAAAGTTTCTATTACCGAAAGCTACGGAAGAATTCTTGGAGAAGATGTTGTGGCAGATCACGATGTTCCACATTTTGACCGCTCTCCATATGACGGATTTGCGATTCGGGCAGAGGATACGAAAGAGGCGGGGAACGAGCATTCAATTGAGTTTGAAGTGATAGGAGAAATAGGAGCTGGTTCTGTTTTTACAGACGAGGTAAAGGCCTTCGAAGCGGTTCGAATTATGACAGGAGCAGCGATTCCAAAAGATTGTGATGCGGTAGTTATGTTAGAGCTTACGGAAGGATTTGAAAGAAACGGAAGAACGTATATGAAGCTAAAGCGCTCTTTTCAAGTAGGTGATAATGTTTCATTCAAAGGTGAAGATGTAAAACAAAATCAAATACTTGTGAAAAAAGGTACGAAGATTAATCCAGGTGTAGCAGCACTTCTGGCGACATTTGGCTACAGTTCAGTAAACGTTATGAAACAGCCTATTGTCGGGATTGTAACGACGGGAAGTGAGTTGTTAGAAGTACATGAACCACTTGAACCAGGAAAAATTAGAAATAGTAATTCCTATATGATCGCAGCTCAAATTGTTAGAGCTGGCGGGAAAGTACGATATTATGGACAACTTGCTGACGATTTAGAAGCTTGCTATGAAGCAGTGAAAGCCGCGGTGGATGAAGTAGACATTTTAATCACAACTGGTGGTGTTTCGGTAGGTGATTACGATTATTTGCCTGCTATTTATAAAAAATTAAATGCCAATGTTCTTTTTAATAAAATAGCGATGCGACCAGGTAGTGTCACAACTGTAGCTGAAGTAAACGGGAAGCTGTTGTTTGGGTTATCTGGTAACCCGTCTGCTTGTTATGTCGGATTTGAATTACTCGTTTATCCAGTTATTCAAGCATTCCTTCATGCGAAAGAACCACATGCATATCGTACAGATGCTATATTGCAGAAAGATTTTCCAAAGGCAAACCCATTTACACGATTTGTAAGGGGGAAAGCAACGTTTATCAATGGTCAGCTGCAAGTTATACCAGTAGGGCTCGATAAATCAAGTGCGATTTCTTCTCTTGCAGATAGCAATGCTTTGATTGTATTGCCAGGAGGAACAAGAGGATTTGAAGCAGGAATGACAGTTTCGGTGTTATTACTAGAATCAAGCCAAGGAAGTGAGTGGCCGTGGGCAGAACCGCTCCAATCTTACAAATAGTTGGCTATCAAAATAGCGGAAAAACGACGCTCACGGAGAAGATGATTCAAGCTTTTTCGGATGAAGGTATGAAAGTTGCCACAATTAAGCATCACGGACATGGCGGCTACCCGGAAGTACCTCAAAAGGATAGTGAACGTCATAGGCGAGCAGGCGCTGTCGTAAGTGCTGTAGAAGGAGCAGGATTATTATCACTTTCTTCTCTTCGGGATGAATGGTCTTTACAGGAAATCATTCGACTATATGAATTTTTTGAAGTAGATCTCATTTTGATTGAAGGATATAAAAAAGAAAACTATCCAAAAGTGGTTTTGCTTCGGAGAAATGAAGATATTGCTTTACTAGATAAAATGGAGAATGTAATAGCGGTCATTATATGGAAAGAGGTTACACAAAGTTTACCAAAAGCGTATAAAACATTTCATATAACAGAGGAAGACGCATACATGGATTGGTTTACACAAACGATGAGAGGTGCACGATGACAATTTCACATTATGAAGTAGTAGATACACCAATTTCGATTGAAGAGGTTACAAATAAAGTGATTCGCCGTGAATGTGGTGCTGTGACAACTTTCACTGGTACTGTAAGAGAATTTACGAAAGGGCGTCGCACGTTATATTTAGAGTACGCAGCCTATAAGACAATGGCTGAAAAAATGCTTGCGAAAATTGGAGATGAAGTGAAAGAGAAGTGGCCTGGGACACACGTTGCGATTACACATCGCATCGGTACACTTCAAATTTCTGATATTGCCGTTGTTGTTGCTGTATCAACACCACACCGAAAAGCGGCATATGAAGCAAATGAATATATTATGGAGCGCATCAAACAAATTGTTCCGATTTGGAAAAAAGAGTTTTGGGAAGATGGTGACTCATGGATTGGTGATCAATTAGAAAAAATACCGTATCCAGACGGGGAGCCTGGAAAGGAGATGAAAAAATGATTCGGGTGTTATTATTTGCGCATTTACAAGAAGATGCGGGGACAAATGAGTTAAAAGTAGATTGTGAAAATATTACTGTTGCAGAATTAAAAAATATTATTACGAAAGAACATCATATCGTAGTTTCAGAGCAGATTATGGTCGCTATCAATGAAGAATATGCAAATGAAGATGACAAAATAAAATCTGGTGATATTGTGGCATTGATTCCCCCTGTGAGCGGTGGTTGATTTTTTCCAGTCTAATCACGGAAGTACGTGATTAGACTGGAGGGAATTAATATACATTGTGAAAAAATGAACAAAATAGGAGGCGAAAAGGATGAAAAGTCCGAATTTTCAGTTAGGTTTACAAACTTCTAATCTTATTATTGGTTTTATGGTGTGGGTGATTTTATCTTCACTAATGCCATTTATTAAAGTAGACATTGCGTTAACAGCAGGACAAATTTCCCTTGTCACAGCAGTACCTGTTATTTTAGGGTCGGTGCTTCGAATACCAATTGGTTATTGGACTAATCGTTACGGAGCGAGAAAATTATTCTTTATAAGCTTTATTATGTTATTATTCCCTGTCTTTTATATTAGTATTGCGAATTCTATGATGGATTTAATTATCGGCGGTTTATTTGCAGGGATTGGCGGAGCTGTATTCTCTGTAGGTGTAACGTCTCTGCCGAAATATTATCCGAAAGAGCGTCACGGTTTTGTAAATGGTATTTACGGTGTAGGTAATGCAGGAACAGCAGTTACATCTTTCTTAGCACCTGTGATCGCGACTTCATTTGGCTGGAGAGCAACTGTGCAATCCTTTTTAATCTTACTTGCTATTTTCGCACTTCTAAACTTTTTACTAGGTGATCGTAATGAGCGAAAAGTGAATACACCATTAATGGAACAGTTAAAAGGTGTATACAAAAATGAAAAACTTTGGTTCTTATGTATTTTCTATTTCTTAACTTTTGGATCGTTTGTTGCATTTACAGTATACTTACCAAACTTCTTAGTATCTCACTTTGGATTAGAAAAAGTAGATGCAGGTATGCGAACAGCTGGATTTATCGTCTTAGCAACAGTTATGCGCCCAATTGGTGGGTGGCTTGGTGATAAATTTAATCCATTTAAAATTTTAATCTTTGTATTCATCGGTTTAACACTATCTGGTATTATTTTATCGTTTATGCCAAGTATGAACGTGTATACATTTGGTTGCTTACTAGTCGCATTTTGCGCTGGAATTGGAAATGGAACAATCTTCAAACTTGTACCGATGTACTTTTCTGAGCAAGCAGGGGTTGTAAACGGACTTGTTGCAGCTTTAGGCGGCTTAGGGGGCTTTTTCCCACCGTTAATTTTAACGTTACTATTCCAACTAACTGGTCATTATGCAATTGGATTTATGGCACTTTCAGAAGTAGCGATTGCTTGTTTAATTATTACAGTGTGGATGTATAGTCAAGAAAAGTTGTTAGTGATGTTAAATAACAAATAGAGGGAACAATTACACTGTTTCTTAAAACAATCGAAAAATAAAGCAGCATGATTCTAGTTCTTGTACTGGAGTCATGTTGCTATTTGTATTGGTTTGAAGGGAAGAGTACAAGGTGACCGTTACTTGTTTTCTCCTTTTGTTTTTACTTGGCATGGGGCAGGAAGAGGGTCTGACCGCTTCTATGCATGGCTCCGGATGCATTCTCTCACCAAAAAAGAAAGGTTGTATGTCAGTTTTTCAATTTGTATTTATGCAAAAAAAAATAGCGGTCAGCTATTTTCAATTTGAATATATATTTTTAGATTAATGATTGATGGTATCTTGTAGGATATAAGTTGCTTGATTTTCTGAAACATTTTGCACAAGTGCAACTTCACTAATTAAAATTCTGCGCGCGTTGTCTAGCATCTGTTTTTCACTCGCATTTAATGCTCTTTCTTTATTGCGGCGAATTAAATCGCGAACAACTTCAGCGCCGTCTAGAAGATTCCCGTTTTTCATTTTCTCCATGTTCATGGTATATCTTTGTTTCCATGAGAGTGAGTGGTCAGCTTCACCATTATGAATGTCAACTAATACATCGTTTAATGTATTTTTGTCAACAACATAACGTATGCCTGAATTTTCTACTTTATCCATAGGAATCATCACTTGCATATCGCTAATAACCATGTGTATTACACAATACTGACGTATTTTTCCTAACACTTCTTTATCCTCAATCGCTTCGATTATTCCTGCTCCGTGCATAGGGTAAACAATTTTATCACCAATTTGAAACAAATCATCCACCTCCATATGTGGTAACTATATGTAATGATAACACATGTGGATAAAAATATCAAATTTATTATATTACCATATGTTATCTACCTGTGTCAATGATTTTAGTTCGTTTTTTAAATCTTGTTTTTAGTTGAAAAATCACAACATTTTTTTGAAAGAACTGCAAGTGAAAAGGGATGATATTCTGAGGAACTCTCACAGAAAAATACAAGGCATATCCACTCTTTTTTAATCATAAAATACAAAATCGTTAATACAATATACCTAAATCCGTTCTTTTTAAAGGAGGGAGAGATGGTGGGACGCACAATTAAAATTGATATTACGAATAAGGTAGTAGCAAGATTTAAATCGAATTATTTAGAATTATATACAAGTAAATTTATGATAGGTAAGTTTTATGTCTATACTGAAGATAAGCAATATGTGTTAGAAGACGGATATGTATATGAAGATGGTAAGTTTTATCGCATCATAGATACGCACCGTGGCAATAATCGAGCGGCGGAGAGCTGTGATCTAGGATGGTGTTAACATGATTCGTGTTAAGGTGTTTGATGAAAGTCATGAAAAGGACTTGGAAGACTCCGTAAATGTGTTTCTAAAGAAGCTGAATGACGAACAGCTTGTAGATATTAAATATCAAGTTGGTGTATCCATTAATGACGATGAAAATCAAATTTATTGTTTTTCGGCGATGGTTATCTATAAAACATAAAAAAGAGCTGGGGAACCAGCTCTTTTTTATGTTTTTAAGTAGAAATTATATGGGTTGGTAAAGCATTCATAATGGATTGTGGTGCCAGGTTTTCTTTTGTAGATAGAACTTTTTCACCAGTGGTAGCATCTTTACACATACCGAGATGGTAGCGTTCACCTAGGAATGGATCAATATAAAAACCATTTTTGAAGACTCGATCAGTCAAACCTCTTTCATGATGAATTTCAGAGCAATGAATGCAGTAATACATATCTTTCATCTCCTTTTATTGTTAAAAATTTTTAAAGAAAAAGAGTGAGTAGGTAGTCAGTTTATTGTTTTTGAAAATCGCCACCTGCTCAAATTACATTGCGTATACATATCTCGTTTATATCAATGTGTTTTCTAAATAAATCCCAAGGGAAGGAGGGAGGCTAAGGATTGAGATGTGTTTGCTTTTGTGAGTATATTATGACGAAATGTTGCACTGGTGTTTGTCCTGTTGAAAAAATGTTGAGAATTTCTCAACAGGCAAATGGAGATCTATTGACGCGAAACCAAAAGGTGTTATATTATAAAACGAAACCAAAAGGTGTTACATTGTAACGGCCTATATAAAGGAGAAATAGTATGGATCAGCAAAATACATTACAAGATATTAAACAAACAGTTATTTTTGAAGCGCCTATTCAAAAAGTATGGAATGCAGTATCGACTTCAGAAGGGATTGCATCTTGGTTTATGCCAAATGACTTTGAACCTAAGGTAGGGCATGAGTTTCATGTGCAATCACCTTTTGGACCATCTCCGTGTAAAGTGTTAGAAATTGATGAGCCTCATCGTTTATCTTTTTCATGGGATACAGATGGTTGGGTCGTCTCATTTATTTTGAAAGATTTAGGAGATAAAACGGAGTTTACTCTTATTCATGGTGGATGGAAGCAGGCTGATACAATTCTTCCGAAAGCAAACGAGAAAAGTTCTGTTATTCGCGATAGAATGGCAGGTGGCTGGGTAGCAATTGTAAATGAAAAACTGAAAAAGGTTGTTGAAGGATAAGTGTCCTCATCAGCAGCGAAATACGATGTCTTTCAAGCAATTGCTGATCCAACACGCCGCGAAGTACTCCGGTTATTAACTGAAAAAGAATTGCCGATTTCTAAAATAACAGATCATTTTCCAATGAGTCGTACAGCTGTAGCGAAACATCTTCACATTCTTTCAGAAGCGAAATTAGTAAGCGGAAGAAAAGTTGGGAGAGAAAAGATATATCGGTTGCAGCCTGAGTCGTTGGCCGAATTACAGCAGTGGCTTTCCTATTATGAACAGTTTTGGAATAATAAATTGTCTATGCTCAAATATGTGGTGGAACATGAAGAGTAAGTGTTGTCACATATTGTCGAAGCGCCGATATATAGAAAGAGGATGATCGCTATGAACGATCATCCTCTTTTTTACTGTTCAGTTGTTTGCGTAGCTGGCTTTAATAGAAGCCACCCGATAAATAGTGTAAGTAGTGCGAGTGCAAATGTACTCATATAAATGATGTGTACGCTCGAAGCTAATACTTCTTGTGATTTTGTTACTACATTTGTTGTACCGCCATGTCCACCTGAGACAAGATCAACATTTTGCATGCCTTGTGCATGAATCATCGTATTAAAGATTGTTCCGAAGATAGCGGCACCTAATGTTTGGCTAAATGTATTAACAAATGTGTTTAAACCAATTGCTGTTCCGCGTGTATGTGCAGGGACAGCTGCTTGGATGGTTACCATATAAATTGGTGTAATAAGTCCCATTCCTAAGCCGAATAGTCCGACTGCAACATAAATTAGAAATGCTGGTGAATGAGTTGATAATATGAATAATAAAAAGGTAGCGACTGATAAAATGCTAGCTCCAAGTAAAATGATTTGTTTCGTTTGTAACTTACCAACTAAATTCCCAGAAAGAATCGCACCAAATGTCCACATAACAGGAATTGGCATCAGAATAAGTCCAGCTTCTGTAGCATTTTTGCCTAATACCCCTTGGCTCCAAATTGGAAGGTACATTGTAATACTAATAATCATGGCGCCAGCAATAAGTGTTAGGACGTTTACAGTTGATAATGTACGGTTAGAGAAAAGTGCTAACGGAATTAATGGCTCCGGAGATTTTTTCTCAAAGAATAAGAAAATAATGAATGAAACAGCTGCAAAGATTAAGAGGCCGATAATTGTAATGTCGCCCCAGTTTTGCTTGCTGCTTCCTGTTAAGAGTGCATATAGTAACGCAATTGTACTTAATGAGAAGATAATTGCACCAGGATAATCGATATGGTGTTTTGCTGGTTTGATTGACTCCTTATAAGAAATTGCAATCATCGCACAAGCAAGAATTCCAAATGGAACATTTAAGAAGAAGATGTAGCGCCAAGAAAGAGAATCGACTAAAAATCCACCTACTAGCGGCCCAACAACACCAGAAACGCCCCAAACAGCACTCATCCAGCCTTGTGCTTTTGCGCGATCTTTCGCTTCACTATATAAGTCTCCGATAATCGTCATTGTAATTGGCATAACAGCGCCGGCACCTATACCTTGAAGAGCGCGAAAGACGATTAATTGTTCCATCGATGTCACGACTCCGCATAATGCAGAACCGATTAAAAAGATGGCTGCGCCGATGAGCAGTACTTTTTTACGTCCGAATAAATCTGCTAGTTTTCCGTAAATTGGAGTCGAGACAGCAGTTGCGAGCATATAAATTGCATACACCCAACTAACAAGTTCAACGCCAGATAAATCACTCGTTATACGAGGGATTGCCGTACTAACAATCGTTCCTTCCACAGCGGAAAGAAACGTCATTAACATTAAAGATATCATGACTTTTTTTCGCATATGTTTTCCCCTTTATAATATTCAACAATATAAAATATAAAGCTACTAAGCTATATAAGGCAACAAAAAAGAAACAGGAGGGGAAAGAATCCACCCGTGTTTCTTTTTTAGTACTGCACTTTTGCGTTTTGTCCTGCAGTTGTTCCGGCGATTCGCCCTGTGACAAGAGCGGAAGTGATATTGTAGCCGCCTGTATAGCCATGAATATCAAGAACTTCTCCGCAGAAGTATAGACCATTCATTAATTTAGAAGCCATTTCTTTCGGATGAATTTCTTTAACAGAAACGCCGCCGCCTGTAACGAATGCTTTTTCAAGTGGCTGTGTGCCATTTACTGTTACTTTAAACTCTTTGAAGTCTTTCACAAGTGCACGGATTTTTTCGTGTGAAACTTGCCCAGCTTGTTCGCTACCGTCAATTCCATTTCTTTCTAATAAGAATAGGAAATAACGTTCAGGAACATATCCTTTTAACACATTTTTGATTCCTTTTTTGGGTTCTTCTTTCATTTGTTTCATCATGCGTTGGAAGAGCTGTTCGCTATTTTCTTCTGGCAGTGCATCGATGCTCATTTCTACTGTGCGCATTTTAAATTTTTTCATCGTTTTTACAACGAATTGGCTACAGCGAAGAGCGGCTGGGCCAGAAATACCAAAGTGGGTAAAGAGCATGTCCATTTTATGAGAAATGACAGCTTTTCCTTTTGGATTTAATACGCTTAAGTTTACATCGCGTAAAGCAAGGCCTTGCAATGTACGGTCACGAATAAATGGTTCGTTTGAAGTAATTGGAACTTCCGTTGGGAAAAGTTCTGTAATTGTATGTCCCGCTTTTTCAGCCCAAGCGTAGCCATCCCCAGTTGAACCAGTGTGAGGGACAGATTTTCCGCCAACAGCAATTACAACATGATTTGTTTCCAAAACTTCACCTGTTTTGAGAATAACGGCTTTTGTTTGTCCGTTTTCATATTCTACCGTTTCAACTGGTGTGTTCGTACGCATTTTAACGCCTAGTTCTTTTAATCGTGTTAATAAAGCATCGACAACAGATTGCGCTTTATTTGATACAGGGAACATGCGCCCATGATCCTCTTCTTTTAGCTTTACACCAAGCTTTTCGAAGAATGTAATAATATCTTCATTATTAAAGATGGAAAAAGCACTGTATAAAAAGCGACCGTTTCCTGGTATATGTTTCACAATTTCATCAAGCGGTAAGCGGTTTGTTACGTTGCAACGCCCACCGCCAGAAATCGCAAGCTTACGTCCTAGTTTATTTCCTTTATCAAGAAGCAAGACTCGTGCGCCTTCTTCAGCAGCACCGATTGCGGCCATTAATCCTGAAGGGCCTCCTCCGATGACAATCACATCATAATGCATAGTATATCGACCTCATTTTCTACATTTCCTGCCTAAAAGAATAGCATGTTTTCATAGAAAAGAAAAATTCAGTGATATACTGTTTCGCTGAAGAATTGTGGTACAATACAAAGGTTAGAGTTCAGCGTTATATATGTAGGAGGATCATCTATGTCCGATTCAAAATTTCTGCGCGGAACGCTTATTGTGACGTTAGGAACTTTTTTAGTTAAGTTTCTAGGCATGATTTATGTCTTTCCATTTCATGCCTTAGTTGGCACAGAAGGCGGAACGCTCTATACGTATGGATATATTCCATATACGATCTTTTTAAGTATTGCAACGGCGGGAGTGCCGCTTGCTGTTTCAAAGTTTGTTTCTAAATATAATGCGCTTGGAGATTATAAGACGAGCCGGAGAATGTTCCGCTCGGGAATGGTTATGATGATTGCAACAGGAATCCTTTCCTTCTTAGTTCTTTACATGTCTGCGCCATTATTTGCTGAGGCAATGCTTGGTAAACAAAGTGTACGCAATAGTATAGAAGATGTTACGATGATTATTCGCCTCGTAAGTTTTGCGCTTATTGTTGTACCAGCAGCAAGTTTAATTCGTGGTTATTTCCAAGGTCATCAATCGATGGGACCGACTACGGTATCGCAAATTATTGAACAAATTATTCGCATTGCCTTTTTATTAGCGGGTAGTTTTATTGTCATTAAAGTAATAGGTGGATCAGTAGCAGCAGCAGTTGGAGTGGCAACTTTCGCAGCGTTTGTTTCAGCTGTGGGAGCGCTTGGTGTGTTAATATGGTACTGGTTAAAACGCAAAAAGCATCTCGATCAATATTTAATTGAACAAACTGTACCAGAATCAACAGTAAGTACAGCTCAATTATTTAAAGAATTATTTGCATATGCAATTCCTTATGTTGTTATTGGATTAACAATTCCTTTATATCAACAAATTGATACATTAACATTCAACTCTATTATGCAAGCGATTGGACAAGGCGATATTGCAGAGCGAGCACTCGGCATTTTTACGATGTGGACGCATAAATTAATTATGATTCCTGTGTCACTTGCGACGGCGTTTAGTTTAACTCTTGTTCCAGCAATTACAAAATCATTTACAGAAAAACAATTTCGCTATTTAAAACTACAAATTACACAAACATTCCAGGCAAATATGTTCTTGACATTACCAGCGGTAGTTGGTATTTCGACACTTGCGTATCCGATTTATACAGCGTTTTATGAAAAGGATCCATTAGGTGGACAAGTATTGATGTGGTATGCGCCAGTTGCGTTATTATTCGCGTTATTTACAGTGACTGCAGCGATATTACAAGGGATTAATCAGCAGAAGCATGCGATTATTGCGCTTGGCATGGGCGTTATTTTGAAGTTTTTATGTAATGTGATTTTAATTCGTTACTTCGGTACAGTTGGAGCTGTTTTAGCAACAGGTATTGGATTCCTAGCTTCCATTTGGTATACGAATAAACAAATTCGAAAACATGCACACTATTCATTCGGTGTTGTATATAAACGAACATTCCAAATTGCAATATTAACAATTGTGATGGTCATTGTCGTAAAACTATCACAAGGAATTTTATCCTTTGTGATTTCGCCCGAGGGCCGATTTGGTGCACTGATTACAGTTGCGGTTTGTGCAGGTATTGGTGGCCTTACTTACGGATTGTTAGCGATTCGCACAGGTGTACTTGTAAGAGTATTTGGCGGAGAAGCTTTAGAAAAGATTCAGCGTAAGCTTGGCGGTAAGCTGAAAATAAAGATGAAATCAAAAGGGGCGTAATACACGTCCCCTTTTCTATGATAAATACAAGAAGGTGAAAGAATGAGATTAGATAAATTATTAGCAAATATGGGATATGGAAGTAGAAAAGAAGTAAAGAAGTTATTAAAGGATGGCGTTGTAAAAATTGATGGAATTTCAGTAAAAGATGCGAAGTTTCATGTGAATGTAGAAGAACAAGAGGTTACGATTCACGGTGAGATTGTTGAGTATAAGGAATTTGTATATTTAATGATGCATAAACCACAAGGGGTCATTTCGGCAACAGAAGATGATAATCATGAAACAGTTGTTGATTTATTGGAATTAGAAGATGCAATCTTTGATCCGTTTCCAGTTGGAAGACTTGATATTGATACAGAAGGCTTCCTATTATTAACAAATGACGGGAAGCTTACGCATCAGTTATTATCTCCGAAAAAGCACGTTCCGAAAAAATATTATGCACACGTAGCTGGAGTTGTAACAGAAAAAGATGTAGAAGAATTTGCAAAAGGTGTTATTTTAGATGATGGCTATGAAACGAAGCCAGGTGAACTTACAATTTTGAAAAGCGATGATGTGTCTGAAATCGAGCTTGTCATTACAGAAGGGAAATTCCATCAAGTAAAGCGCATGTTTGAAGCGGTAGGGAAAAAGGTTGTCTACTTAAAGAGAACGGAGATGGGACCTTTAGTGTTAGATGAAGAATTAGAACTTGGTCAATACCGTGAATTAACAGATGAAGAAGTGGAAATGTTAAAAACGTATCAAGTTCAAACAGAGAGTCAAGATTGAGACCGATTCTAAAAATAGAAAGAACCCCTTTCTGTGAAATCAGAAAGGGGTATGTATTATATTTTAGATACAATTGTTTTCGTTATGAGGTCATTCTCACTTTCTTTCCTGTTGTTGTCCACTTACCGCGGCAAGGGCTATACACGAGTTCATTAAATTGCAACACATTCAGATCACGTTGTATCGTTCGCGGTGTGATCCCGAACTCATCTACAAGGTCTTTCGTCGTTACCGTACCATTCTCATTGATGTACATATAAATTGATTTAATGCGTGTTAGCATACGAGTAGTCGTAGGTTTCAAGAGAAAACCACTCCTCTACTAGTTTTTTTGACCCCATTCAGGAAAGAAGGTCCTTACTTCCATTGTACTCCACTTGACAAATTTCATGCTTTAACCTAGTTAAATTTTACAAAAGTTTAACAAATAATAAAATATAAAAATATTGGTAGTTGACATTCTATGTCTCTTCTATCAACTACCACATAAATTTCTACGTAAACCGTCAAATTCCTGCAAATTTTTTTAGAAAAATAAAAGAAAAATTAATGTGAAATATCTGAAATATTATAATCGTTCGTTATTTCATCTTCTCTTATTGGCATATCGGATTTTCGTTTGCTATGATGAAAGAGAGAATATAGAAGAGGTGAATGAGTTATGTCAGCAATTAATTGGACAGAAGAAGTTGAGAAAAGAAAAGATGAATTAATTCATGACACGCAGCAATTCCTGCAAATTAAAAGTGTATGGGAAGAAGAAACAGCAAAAGAAGGTGCACCGTTTGGAGAAGGTGTAGCGAAAGCACTATCCTTCATGTTACATAGAGGAGAAGTTGAAGGATTTACTTCTAAAAATTTAGAAGGGTATGCAGGACACCTTGAAATGGGACAAGGAGAAGAATTGGTGGGTATTCTTTGTCACGTTGATGTTGTGCCAGAAGGAGATGGATGGACAACACCTGCATATAGCGCTGATATTCGTGACGGAAAGATTTTTGCACGCGGTGCAATTGATGATAAAGGGCCGACAATGGCTGCTTACTATGCAATGAAAATTGTAAAAGAATTAGGATTGCCGCTTTCAAAACGCGTACGCATGATTTTAGGAACGGATGAAGAAAGCAACTGGAAATGTGTCGATCATTATTTCAAAAATGAAGAAATGCCAACGATGGGGTTCGCACCAGATGCAGATTTTCCTATTATTAATGCGGAAAAAGGGATTTCTGATATACAAGTTGTGCAAAAGAATAGCGAAACAGAAGGCGGGGAATATGAGCTTGTTTCATTTGCTTCAGGTCGCCGTTTAAATATGGTTCCTGATTTTGCGGAAGCAGTGATTACGACTGAAAAAGCAGAGGAACTCAGAAATGCTTATGAACAATACTTACAAACTGTGAAGAAGACAGGTAAAGCAAATGTAGCAGGAAATACCGTGACACTACAATTAGAAGGAGTTTCAGCTCACGGTTCTACTCCTGAAAAAGGTGAAAATGCAGGACTCTTATTAGCGAACTTTTTAACAACGATTGCTCTTGACGGTAAAGGAGCCTCATTTGCGGCATTTGTTACAGAAACATTTACGAATGATACGCTTGGAGAAAAAGCAGGAATCGCTTATAAAGATGAAATTAGCGGACCGTTAACAGTCAATGTAGGTCGTCTTTCTTATACGAAAGAAGAAGGCGGAAACTTAGGTTTAAATGTGCGCTATCCAGTAACAACGAATTTTGAAGAGACAGTGCAGAAATTAAAAGACTATGTCGGCAACAAAGGCTTCCAAGTAGCTGATTATTCTAACTCACGTCCGCATCACGTTGATAAAGATCATGTTTTAATTCGTACATTACAACGTGTGTATGAAGAACAAACAGGAGAGAAAGCGGAGCTATTAGCAATTGGTGGCGGTACATATGCTCGTTCATTAAAAGCTGGTGTAGCATTCGGTCCGCTTTTCCCTGGAAAAGAAGAACTTGCTCATCAAAAAGATGAGTATATTGAAATAGAAGATTTACTAAAAGCAACAGCAATTTATGCACAGGCAATTTATGAATTAGCGAAATAGGTTGATTTTACTGTGATATATGACCGCTCTCTATCTTAGGGAGCGGATTCTTTTTATCCAATTGAATGAGATACAAAAGAAAAGCAACAATAACAAGAAAGGAGAAGATACAAATGGTACCACATTATTTTTTAGCAGTTACCCTGCCGGATCATATAAAAGAAATACTTGAAAATTACAAAGAAGAAATGAAGGACAAGTTGCCGTTTCGCTCATGGGTATATAAGGAAGACTATCATATTACACTTGCTTTTTTAGGGAGTGCGACGCAGGAACAATTGCAAGGAATAGAGAAAGGATTACAACTCCTTACAAATAAAACGGAATTAGATCTCACGCTGCAAAATTTTTCTATATTTGGCCTAGTAGAGAGCCCACGTATATTTTGGGCTGGATTAAAAGAAAATCAAGCGTTATTTGATATGCAAAAACAGGTGCATGCTATTTGTGAAAGAAACGGTTTTTCGCTTGAAACACGTCCCTATCATCCGCATATTACTGTTGCTCGTAAGTGGATGGGAGAAGAAACATTTAATCTTAAAGATCTGAAGCAATTAGATGCGATAGTGTTTCAGGCTGATACGATTACATTGTATGAGTCTCACGTCCATCAAACTCCAAAGTATAAGTCAGTTTATGAAATAAAGTTACAGAATCTTAAAGTGTGAAAACGTTTCTTATGAATGTGAATATACTATAGAAAATAGTAAGTTTGTGTAACATCCCATTTATCCTGTTATTTTCGGGCAGTAAGCCCCCCCACCTCAATATTCAGAGAGAAACAAGGGAGATGGGTGGAAGATGAAGAAAACCCCCACTGATGGAAGTTTCACTTTATCTTTAGGGAATACCTATTTCTTACAGATATATAAAACCATTTTGATTTTTCAACATAAAATCCCCTGTTATGTAAAGCAAAAAGTGATCGCTACTTGTTTTCTCTCTTTGTTTTAACGTTGCACGGGGCTGGAAGAGGTTCTGACCGCTTTTATGAATGGCCAGTTATTCTCTCCCACCTAAAGATTGGGTTTTATGTCGGTTTTTCAAATTGTATTCATATAGTTTCATTTTAATTTCGAGAATGATGGTGATTTTTTATGCTGAAAGTAAAGCGTCCATTTGAAGCCTATTTAGATGAAATGAATAAAATTACAATTTTGCTCCCGCATACGTATGGAACAAGCCGGACATTTTTTATGCAGGAAGGAAATCATGTATGGGAGCTTAAGGTTGCTCAAATTATTTCCCTTGCAGATGTAACAAAGTATGAATGTTATATAGAATATCCACTTGATGTGGGGAAGTATTATACAGTGCGGGATGAGCGGAATGAAGAAACAGATTTACAAATTGGAGCGGTTATTCGAACGGCTGTATTTGATGAAAAATATTATTATGATGGTAGCGATTTAGGGGCTTGTTATAGAAAGGAAAAAACAATTTTTAAAATGTGGGCACCAACTGCAAGACTTGCGAAAGTAAGAATTTATAAAAATGATAAAGAGTATACGGATTATGAGATGCAAAGAGAAGAGAATGGTGTTTGGTCTCGTATTTTACAAGGAGACTTTGAATTAGCAAGGTATACATTTCTCGTTTGTATTAATTTAATATGGAATGAAGCTGTAGATCCATATGCAAAATCGGTATCGGTGAATGGTAAGTATGGAATTGTAATTGATCTTGCGAAGACATATGTAAAAGAACAAACTTCATTACCTAAACTTGAATCTTTTACGGATGCAATCCTTTATGAATTGCATATTCGTGATGCCACTATGCATCCAAATAGTGGTGTGGAAAAAAAGGGGACATATACTGGATTAACAGAAGAGAATACGAAGGGGAGACTTGGGACAGAGACGGCCTTTTCTTATATAAAAGGATTAGGAGTTACACATGTTGAGCTTTTACCTCTTCATCACTTTGCTGGAGTAGATGAAACGACCCCTTTTGTAACGTATAACTGGGGCTATAATCCATTATATTACAATGTTCCAACGGGAGTGTATGCAAGTGATCCTACCGACCCTTATAACCGAATCAAGGAATGTAAACAACTTATTGAAAAGTTTCATGAGCATGGACTCCGCGTTATTTTGGATGTTGTATACAACCATGTATATGAAAGAGAAACGTCATCTTTTGAAAAGCTTGTACCAGGATACTATTTCAGACATGATGAAAATGGCATGCCATCAAATGGAACTGGAGTTGGGAATGATCTAGCATCAGAGCGAAAAATGATGCGGAAATTTATTATTGATTCTGTTTTATATTGGCTTACTGAATATAACGTGGATGGTTTTCGATTTGATTTAATGGGAATTTTAGATGTAGAAACGATGAATGAATTAGAAAAGGAAATAAGGAAAAGAAAAAAGGATGCACTGTTATTAGGGGAAGGCTGGGATTTACAAACACCGCTTCCGGCAGAAGAGAAGGCAACGCTTAACAATGCAAACAAAATGCCACAGATCGCGCAGTTCAACGATCAATTTCGTGATGGGATAAAAGGTAGCACGTTTGATGTAAGTAAACGTGGTTTTGCATTTGGAGGAAGTGTAGACCCCGCGCATTTGCAATATGTGTTATCAGGAAGTCTTGTAAATGAAAAAGGAGACGGGTTATTTTTAGAACCCATTCAAAGTATTAACTATGTGGAATGTCATGACAATATGACGATGTGGGATAAACTCGTGCGTAGCAATCAGGAAACGGAAGAAGTGCAAAAAAGGCGTCATCGTTTAGCGACAGCGATGACATTACTCTCACAAGGAATTCCATTTTTACATGCAGGACAAGAGTTTTATCGTTCTAAGAAAGGAAATGAAAATAGTTATAATGCGCTTGACGAAATTAATCAACTCGATTGGGATCAAAAAGAGAAAGAAATAGAAACAATTGCTTATATACAAGGCTTGATTGCGATTCGTAAGGCACATAGAGCGTTTCGCTTACAGTCAGCGAATCTTATAAAGGAGCATATGACATTTTTACAAACATCTCCTACTGTTGTTGCTTATCATTTGCAAAATATAGGAAAGTTCGGTCCTTGGAAGGAAATTGTGGTGTTGTTTCATAATGGTGTGCAATTAGAAACGATTTCACTGCCGAAACACGAAATGTGGTACGTATTAGCAGACAGTGCAAAAGCGAAAGTACATCCGATTTCTTCATTTCAAGGAAGTGAACTTCAAATGGTTCCGATTAGCTCGTATATATTGGCGATAATGTGACAAATCGCTACTTGACGATGAGAATATAATAAATGTAGAATTGACAAAGGTGACGATTTCGATAAGTTGTCATTGTATTATTGGTTTTGTAAAATATAAAGAATAGACGGTTAGTTTGTCTTGATTTCTTGGCCCATGCCAAGTTTTCTTTTATCAAAAAAAAGCAAGAAAACTCCACCTTCAAGGAATATGCCCAGTATAGTCTTTGAGGATGAAGATGAATTGCTAGTAACTGTCTTTATACAATATATTAAAACAGTAGTTCCAGGGGCGTTTGCCAATGGAATAGAGGGGTTGTGCATCAGGCAGCTGTGTCAACTTCACTCGTGTTAATCATCTGTTAGAGAAGATATACACGAGAAACCCCTACTTCAAGAGTCAAAGGAGCTAAGTAGCGGGAGTTTTCATATGAATCCATAACATCTTCAAAAGGTGTTGCGGTTTTTCTTTTCATAACTATAAAAGATAAGGATTTGTTAACGGGTAATGAATATGGAATGGTTGGAACAATTATTAGGAGAAGAGTGGAGTCTTATACCAGCTGGTGGGGCAACAGGCGATGCATATATTGCGCAAAATGGACAACAAAAGCTATTTTTAAAGCGGAATACATCGCCTTTTTTAGCGGTATTGTCAGCAGAAGGAATTGTTCCAAAATTACTTTGGACAAGAAGAGTGACGAACGGTGATGTGATTTCAGCTCAAAAGTGGCTTCCAGGACAAAAGCTAGAGCCAGAGGATATGAAACTTGAGTGTGTTGCGAAGCTTTTAAAAAAAATACATTCATCTAAAGCGCTTGTGCAGATGATACAAAGGCTTGGAAAACAGCCGCTCTATGCGCAGGAGTTATTGCAACAATTGTATTTTGTTTTAAGAGGAGATTTAAGAACGGATGAAACGATTCAGACAGGGCTACGATATTTAAAAGCCACACTGAAAGATGTGGAATATGATGAGTTTGTCGTGTGCCACTGTGACGTCAATCATAACAATTGGTTATTATCGGACGAAGATGAATTATTTTTAATTGATTGGGATGGAGCGCTTATTGCGGATCCTGCTCTTGATCTTGGCATGTTATTATATTGGTATGTTCCGTGTCACGAATGGGACGAATGGTTAGCGTATTATGGAATTGAAATGAATGAATCATTGGTTCATCGTATGAAGTGGTATGTAGTGGCACAAACTATTTTATCTGTTCAATGGCATACAACAAAAAAACAGCAAGCAGAAGCTGAATATTGGCATCAATATTTACAGCAACTACTTGCTTCAGAGTAATAAATAATTTAAGAGAAATTGTCCATTCCAGAAATCCATTGCGTGAGTTGCTCTTGATTATTGGAAATATGATTGTCTAAATCAGGAGAATATTTACCCGATTGACTATAGTAATATACATCGTTTAGCATTGTTTTTACATCGCTGTTCACACTATCGTTTGCAAGCAATGATTGAATGAGCCGTTCTAATTGTTCGCACTCAGAAACCGTTCCACAGCAATCGCTTTGGTGATTGACTAGAATATCTTTTAAAATTTCTAATTGATGTTGTTGATTAATCGGCATGATTGGATCATCCTTTCGATTGTTGTTCAATTTGAACAAGTAAGAGAAATTTTCTATTTCGTCATGGAGTAGCTAATCATTGGCTAACGAAACGTTTCTACAGGAGAGTTTCGTTCTATGCTCTTTGTAGTTTGTATCAAAATGGAACACCTTATACTTGAAAGAAACGGACCGAGTGCTCGTACGTACTTGGTTTTTTGTTTGATAGATTGATTAAAAAAGAAAGAAGGAATAAACCTTCTAAAAATAGTCTGGTAAAGAGAGGAAGACATCTATGCGTTTAAGACATAAACCATATGCAATGGATCGAATTAATGAGTATTCACAGTTTGTAATTGGAAACCCAGAGGAGCGTTGTGGCAATTGGAAAGAAGTGTTTGGAAATGACCATCCGATCCATATTGAAGTAGGAACAGGTCGTGGTCGTTTCGTTTATGAGATGGCAAAAGCGAATCCACATATTAACTATATCGGAATTGAAAAATTCACAAGTGTTATCGTAGATGCGCTTGATAGGTTAATTGAAGAAGAAGTACCAAACTTAAAATTAATTAATAAAGATGCTGAAGATTTAACAGTTTTCTTTGCGGAAGGCGAAATTGACCGTGTGTATTTAAACTTCTCAGATCCATGGCCAAAAAATCGTCACGAGAAGCGTCGTTTAACGTATAAAACATTTTTACGCAATTATGAAGAAGTGTTAGTAACAGGCGGAGAGATTCATTTTAAAACGGATAACCAAAGTTTATTTGAATACTCTCTTATGAGTATGGCTGAATATGGCATGCTACTCACATTCCTTAGTTTAGATCTTCATAACAGTGATTTCGAAGGTAACATTATGACGGAATACGAAGAGAAGTTTTCTAGTAAAGGACATCGTATTTATCGTGTTGAAGCGAAATATCGAACAGAACCTGCGCAGTAATGCGCAGGTTTTTTTGTTGTGAAAAAACATTCTGAATTTTGTGTTAGAATAAAGAGAAACTGTAATCAGTGGGGGTCTTTTTCATCCCCCACTGATTATCAGCCCGCACCAATCGGGCTTTTACGGGCAGTTGATTCCCCGACTAACTTCTTTGCTTTTGCTGCATTTTGAGGTGGGAGTCTTACTGCACGCGAATAGCGGGGGAAAATGGAAAAGGGGGAATGTGGAATGGAATCTTTAAAAATCGGAGAAATAAAAGTGACATGGCTCCGCGGAGGGAACACTCATTTAGATGGGGGAGCGATGTTTGGTGTCGTACCAAAAATCTTATGGTCACGCAAATATAAACATAATGATACAAATCATATTTATTTAAGAACAGATCCGTTGCTTGTACAAACGAAAGAAGGAAATATGCTCATTGATTCAGGAATTGGAAATAATAAAATGAATGAAAAAATGAAGCGGAATCAAGGGGTAACAGAAGAATCGTCAGTTGAACATTCTCTAGCGGAACGCGGTCTAACAGCTGAAGATATTCATTATGTATTAATGACACACCTTCATTTTGATCATGCATCAGGATTAACAAAATCGGAAGATGGTGAGCTTGTTCCGACGTTTCCAAATGCAAAAGTGTATGTATCAGAAATAGAATGGAATGAAATGAGAAACCCTAATATCCGCTCTCGTAATACATATTGGAAAGAAAATTGGGAGCCAATTGTAGAGCAAATCGTCACTTTCAAAGACGAAATACAAATTTCAGATGAAGTCAGAATGGTACATACAGGAGGGCATAGTGATGGTCATGCTGTAATTGTTCTTGAAAGTAAAGGAGAAACGATGCTTCATTTAGCGGATCTCTTGCCAACGCATGCTCATCAAAACGTATTATGGGTGATGGCATATGATGATTATCCAATGACTTCAATTGAACATAAGCAAAAATGGATGAAGTATGGTACAGAAAAGAAAGCATGGTTCACCTTTTATCATGATGCCTATTATCGCGCTGTGAAGTGGGATGAGGAAGGGAATATGGTTGAGAAGGTAGAACGAAAAGAGGAAAATGTATCAAGTGAAGTGTAAGAAAGATAGAAGTATGGAGTGGAGGGTCACCCCCTCCACTAAAAAGTAAATTTTTTATGTTCTTGTTCAACTACAAACACATTGCAAGGATTTGTCGAAAGAAATACTGTTAAAATATTCTGAATATTGTTATAATATCTCTGAGTTACTGCATTATGACATGCTCTATATGTGAAGCTTTTTATTCGAAAGGGGGAAATATATTGCATATAACGATTGGAAATTTACTTGAACTGACTACTGGAAATTATCCAAATAAAGAAGCGATTGTTGAACCGAAAAAAAATATTCGCTGGACGTATACAGAATGGAATGAACAGGTGAATAAGCTAGCTCATGCGCTCCAAAAAAGTGGTATACAAAAAGGTGACCACGTCTCGACTTTTCTCTTTAATAGTAGTGAACTAGCAACTACATGTTTCGCTTGTGCAAAAATTGGCGCCGTATTTAATCCGATTAATTTTAGATTAAAACCACAAGAACTCAGTTATATATTAGAAGATGCTTCTCCAAAAATCGTACTTTTTGAAAAGCAATTATCCTCCCAAATACAAAGTATTCATAAACAATTTCCTCATATCCAGTTCTGGTACATTGACCAAAATCATCCACCGTTTTCTATTTCATATGAAGAAAAACTATCAAATGCATTACCGGATTTTGAAACAGTAGAAGTAAAAGAAGATGATATTTGTTCCATTATGTATACAAGTGGAACAACCGGTTATCCGAAGGGAGTACTTCACCGTCACCGAGAAATTATCGATCAAAGCTTGATGGGAATCGCATATTTACATTATACCGAGAATAGTCGTGGTCTTGTAACAGCACCGATGTTTCATTGTGCTGAGCTGCACTGTTGCTTCGTTCCAAGGGTACATAGCGGCGGGGCGAATATTATTCTGCACCATTTCGATGCAAAGAATGTGCTCGAAACGATTGAAAAAGAGAAGGTTACTGTTATGTTCGCGGCACCTACAATGTGGAATATGATGTTGCAGGAAGATTTAATGCAGTATGATTTATCTTCTCTTAGGTACGGTTTATATGGAGCAGCTTCAATGGCACCGGCACTTGTAAAAGCTTGTGATGAAAAATTGAATGTTTCATTAGTACAAGCCTATGGTATGACGGAAATGGGACCGGCAGTTACTTTTTTACGAGAGAATGAGCAACTTACTAAAGTAGGTTCTGCAGGAAAAGCTGCCTATAATCATGAAATTCGTGTTGTCCGTCCAAATGAAGAAGGGCCATCTGAGCCGAATGATATATTACGACCGTATGAAATCGGAGAAATTATTATGCGAGGTTCCTGTTTGATGAAAGGGTATTACAACAATGAAGAGGCAACAGCAAAAGCATTATATAAAGGATGGTACCATTCAGGAGATTTGGGGTATGTAGATACAGATGGTTATTTATACGTTGCGGATCGCGTTGACGATATGGTTGTTAGTGGTGGAGAAAACATTTACCCACGTGAGGTCGAGGATTTTTTGTATACACATGAAAGTGTTTTAGATGTTGCGGTGCTTGGAGAGAAAGATGAGCTTTGGGGAGAAAGTGTTCTAGCATACATCGTTTCAAAAGATCATTCTCTTACCGAAGAGATATTAGATGAGTATTGCAAAGTAAGTGATAAGCTTGCTGATTATAAACGTCCACGTCGCTATGTGTTTGTTGAACAACTTCCAAGAAATGCAAGCGGTAAAATTCAAAAGTTTATTTTGCGTAATGCAGAAACGGAAGCTAAGGGGAGGATATGATGAGGCATAAATATTTACAGGAGGAGCATCACATTTTTCGTGATGCTTTTCATAAATTTTTAGAAAAGGAAGCATATCCATACTATAACGAATGGGAAAAAGAAGGAATAATTCCTCGTGCTTTTTGGACAAGTATGGGGAGTAAAGGTTTTCTTTGTCCAATGGTAGGTGAGCGGTATGGAGGAGCAGGTGCTGATTTTGGATATTCGGTTGTCATTAACGAGGAACTTGAAAAGGTTGGATCAAGTTTAATCGGAATTGGTTTGCACAATGACATTGTCGTTCCATACTTCACGCAGTATGGAACAAAAGAAACGTTGGTTACCAAAATGTGTAAGCGGTGAATGTATAACTGCAATTGCGATGACGGAGCCAGGAGCAGGTTCGGACTTGGCGAGTATTCGAACAACTGCAAGAAAAGAAGGTGATTATTATGTCGTGAATGGAGAAAAAACATTTATTACAAATGGTATTCATGCAGATTTAGTTATCGTTGTTTGTAAGACAGACACAAATATTAAACCGGCTCATAAAGGCATGAGTCTACTTGTTTTAGAAAGAGGAATGGAGGGATTTAAAAGAGGAAAAAAACTAAAAAAAATCGGCTTACATAGTCAAGACACAGCAGAACTTATTTTTGAAGATGTAAAAGTGCCTGCTTCGAATTTGCTAGGGGAAGAAGGAAAAGGTTTTTATTATCTCATGGAAAAGTTGCAGCAAGAACGTCTCATTGTTGCAATTGCAGCTAAAACGGCCGCGGAAGTGATGCTACATATAACGAAAAACTATGTCCAAGAGCGAAAAGCATTTGGGAAAAGTATAAGCGATTTTCAAACAGTACAGTTTCGATTAGCAGAGATGTATACGGAAATTGAAATTGGTAGAACATTTGTCGATGACTGTATTGCCAATCACATGAATGGTGAGAACATCGTAACGAAAGTATCGATGGCGAAGTGGTGGCTGACAGATCTTGCAAAAAAAGTGTCAGCAGAGTGCGTACAACTGCACGGTGGATATGGATATATGGAAGAATACGAGATTGCGCGGCGTTATCGTGATATCCCAGTAAGCGCGATTTATGCTGGTGCGAATGAGATTATGAAAAATATAATTGCAAAGGGTATGGGCTTATGATGTTGAAAGGAATAACAGTTGTTGATTTTTCTCATTACTTACCAGGTCCGTATGCAGCACTTCGCCTTGCTGATTTAGGTGCAGAAGTGATAAAGGTAGAACCGCTTTATGGTGATTTAGCAAGAGGATTGGAATCTGATAATCAGGCATTTTTTTATGCGAATAATCGTAACAAGAAAAGTATTGCAATAAACGTAAAGCAACCAGAAGGAGTAGCGGTAGTGAAAAAACTTCTTCAAAAATCTGATGTTTTAATAGAAAGCTTTCGGCCTAACGTAATGAACCGTCTTGGTCTTGGATATGAAGAAGTTAAACGGATAAATAAAAGTATCATTTATACTTCATTAACTGGATATGGACAAAATAAAGAACATTCGGATCTTGCAAGCCACGATATAAATTTTATGGCAGTAAGCGGCGTATTAGCACAGTTGAAAGATCAAGAAGGAATTCCGGTTCATCCCAAAATTACCCTTGGGGATGAGATAGGCGGAATGATGACTTCAGAAAAAATTATGGCAGCATTGTTTCAAAGAGAGCGAACTGGGGAAGGGAGTTATCTCGATATTTCTCTCACAGATAGCTTAATGATGTTAATGAACAATCATATCATGCTTGAAAAAATGTATAACAAACGTCATGGGCTAGATTTGCTTAGCGGTAAGATTGTATGTTATTCCCTCTACGAAACGAGCGATGAAAGGTTTGTTGCGCTCGGAGCAGTTGAACAGAAATTTTGGCATTCCTTTTGTGAAGCGGTAGGAAGAGTAGAATGGGGGGATAAGCAATATGAACTAACTCAAGATGGTCAAATCATTTATGAGCAAATGAAAGCACTCTTTGCTAGTAAGCCATTGGCGTATTGGACGAAATTTGCGATGGAAGTGGATTGTTGTTTGGCGCCTGTTTTGGAGACAAATGAATTATCGTCGTCACCATTTACAAGGCATCTAGTAAATGAGAAAGGATATGTATTTACACATACGAGTCATACATTTGCGAATCCACCGAAGCTTGGTGAGCATACCGAAGAAGTGTTGCAAAAGCTTGGATTATCGAAGTTAGAGATTGAGAGATTGGAACAATTAGATGTAATTGAGCGAGTTCGTGTATGAATAATTAGAGAGAAGATAGAGAATCAAGAGGACATTTATTTCTCGTAAATATGCAAGACTATTTCGGAAAGTATTGATTCATTGTTGAAATGTATGTTGTGGAAATGAAAAGAAAATAATTAAAGGAGGAAAATAATGATTCAAAATATCGCAGTAATTGGTGCAGGAATTATGGGAAGTGGAATTGTCCAAGCGTTAGCGATGGGCGATAAACATGTGAAAATGTATGATATATCAGAAGAAAGTTTACAAAAAGCTTATGGAACTATCACCAAAAGCTTGGGTCGTTTCGTGAACGCAGGACGTATGACAGAGGAAGAAAAAAATGGCATTCTAGCTCATATTACTTCTACAGTTATATTGGAAGAAGCTTGCCAAAATGTAGAGCTTGTTATTGAAGCAGTACCAGAAATATTACAGTTAAAGAAGGAGATTTTTCAAAAGCTAGATTTGTATACATCGCAATCTACTATTCTAGCAACGAATACGTCTGAATTAAGTGTAACTGCAATTGCAAGTGTAACAAGTCGTCCAGAAAAAGTAGTGGGGATGCATTGGTTTAATCCCGCTCCTGTTATGAAGCTCGTTGAAATTGTACGAGGAGTGGTTACGGCAGAAAGTACGATACAAGCAGTAAGAACAGTCTCAGAAGGAATTGGGAAAGAAACGGTTGTTGTGAAAGATATGCAAGGATTTGTGACGTCGCGGGCAATTGCTATTCATATGTTAGAGTGCATGCGTATGTATGAAGAAGGAATTACAAGTAAAGAGGACATTGATAAGGCAATTAAGCTTGGTTTGAACTATCCAATGGGACCATTTGAATTAGCGGATTATGTAGGGCTAGATACGATGCTATTTGCGAGTACAGGACTAATGGAAGCATTTGGAGATAGGTTTAGAGCGCCGCAAACACTTGTGAAACTTGTAGAGGCAGGACATCTTGGAAGAAAGACTGGGAAAGGTTTTTATGATTATTCAAAAGGGAAAGTAGGCGAGAAAATATGAAGCGGGACGTTGTTATTGTTGAAGCTGTACGTACGCCAGTTGGTAAAAGAAATGGGGCATTTCGTTTACTTCACCCTATACAACTTGCGGCAGTTGCACTGAGTGAAGTAACAAAACGGGGGAATATAGAAAAAGGACTTATAGAAGATATAGTTATGGGGTGTGTAACGCCAATTAACGAACAAGGCTTTAATATTGGAAGACTTTCGGCACTTGAAGCAGATTTTCCTATAACGGTTCCAGCAGTAACGATTAATAGGCTCTGTGGTTCAGGGCAACAGGCTATTCACTTTGCTGCGCAAGAAATTAAATCAGGGGATATGGACATTACGATTGCAGCTGGTGTTGAACATATGACAAAAGTTCCTATTTTAAGTGATGGAAATGAGCAGACGATCCCGAGTAGTCTTCACGAAAAGTATCAAATTGTGCATCAAGGTGTATCTGCTGAGATGATTGCAGAAAAATATGGTATTACACGTGAACAGTTAGATGCTTACGCGCTAGAAAGTCATAGACGCGCACTTCAAGCTATTGAATCTGGACACTTTCAGCGAGAGATTGTACCACTGCATGGTGTAGATAAAGAAGGCAATGAAATATTAGTTGAAAATGATGAAGGCCCGAGAAGGGATACTTCTTATGAAGCGTTATCAAATTTAAAAACAGTGTTTAAAGAAAATGGAGTGATTACAGCAGGGAATGCAAGTCAAATTAGTGATGGTGCTGCAGCAATCTTGCTGATGGATAGTGAAAAGGCTAAAGAGCTAGGTTGTAAAGCACGTGCTCGTATTGTTAATCAAGTGGTTGTTGGTTCTGACCCGACAACAATGCTTGATGGCGTTATCCCTGCAACAAAAAAAGTGCTACAAAAATCAAATTTAACAATTCATGATATGGATGTTGTAGAAATCAATGAAGCATTTGCATCGGTTGTTTTAGCATGGCAAAAGGAAATGGAAGCGGATTTACAAAAGGTGAATGTTAATGGTGGTGCGATTGCGCTAGGTCATCCACTTGGGGCAACTGGTGCGAAATTAATGACTTCTCTTCTTCATGAATTGGAGCGGAGGCAGGGAAGGTACGGCCTACTGACAATTTGCATTGGACATGGGATGTCGACAGCGATGATAATTGAAAGAATGTGAAAAAGTGTGCAGAAATTCATCTGCACACTTTAATCTCACTACTCATGAGTGGTAGCCCTCACCTCAAAGTTATGCAAGCGGAGTATTATTGTCCGTAACAATCTAATTGGCCGGGAGTGAATAATCAATGTGGGAATGAAGCCCTCCACTGATCAAAGTTTCACTTTATGCTTTTTGATTTTCTGAGTTGTTTTAAGCAGCCGTTACTTCTAAAACGGTACCTGTTTTTGCATCTACTAAAAATTCAAATCGTTCTTGTATATCATTTAAAATTGTTGTAAGACCGCCGCGGTATACTTCGTACGCGACATCATATTTTTCAAACGTCTCTGGAACCATATGTACCCAAGAGCCAGTAATTTCGCCTTTATGACTTAATGCTTGTTTCACCATTTTTAATGCTTTCTCTGAAGAAATATGGGATTGTTCTTGAACTTTGTTTGCAACAAGATAACCAGCTGCAAAACCAACACCAACACCAGCTAGTAAACCTTTCCAGCGCATATATTCACCTCAATTCTATAAAGTAGTGTATTGATGATAATTATAATGCAATTTTAACGAAAAAAGAAGAAACTAGAAACATTTCGAAAATTTCGTTACAATAAAAGAGGTATTCTACTAAGGTTTGAAAGAAGGGAACTTCGTGAATAAAGAGACATTAGAATTATTTCGCACGTTAACAGAATTACAAGGTACATCAGGATTTGAGCATGATGTGCGCCGTTTTATGAAAGAGGAGTTAAGTAAATATGCAGATGAAATCGTCCAAGACGGTTTAGGTAGCGTGTTCGGTCTGAAAAAAGGGGATGAAAATGGCCCACGTGTACTTGTAGCTGGTCATATGGATGAAGTTGGCTTTATGGTTACGCAAATTACGAAAAACGGGATGATTCGTTTTCAAACGCTAGGCGGCTGGTGGAGCCAAGTGCTATTAGCACAACGTGTACAAATTATGACGAAAAACGGCCCAGTTGTTGGGGTTGTTGGTTCGATTCCACCTCATTTATTAAGTGATGCACAACGTGCGAAACCAATGGATATAAAAAATATGTTAATTGATATAGGTGCAGATAGTTATGAACAAGCGCTTGAAATTGGTGTGAAACCAGGGCAACAAATTGTTCCGATTTGTCCGTTTACACCAATGGCAAACGAAAAGAAAATTATGGCGAAAGCTTGGGATAACCGCTACGGCTGTGGTCTTGCGATTGAATTGTTAAAAGAATTAAAAGATGAAACATTACCAAACACGTTATACTCTGGTGCGACTGTACAAGAAGAAGTCGGTCTTCGCGGCGCACAAACAGCAGCTAATATGATTCAGCCAGATATTTTCTATGCGCTTGATGCGAGTCCAGCAAATGATGCATCTGGGGATAAAACGCAGTTCGGTCAATTAGGAAAAGGAGCACTTCTTCGCATTTATGACCGTACAATGGTAACACATAGAGGAATGCGTGAATTTATTTTAGATACAGCAGAAACACATAACATTCCGTACCAGTACTTTATTTCACAAGGTGGTACAGATGCAGGTCGTGTACATACGAGTAACTCTGGTATTCCGTCAGCAGTAATTGGTGTTTGCGCTCGTTACATTCATACTCATGCTTCTATTTTACATGTTGATGATTATGCAGCAGCGAAAGAATTGATTACAAAACTTGTGAAAGCAACAGATAAAACAACATTAGAAACAATTAAAAACAATGCTTAAAAGAAAGGGCCGGATTCGGCCTTTTCTTTTCGTATATGAAAAGAAATAAAAACACTCTTTTTAGATGGGAGAGAGCGTCCGCTTATGTATAGAAAAGTTCAGAATTTTCCCTATCCCATATAGAGTTAAAAACAAAGAAAGAACAAGAGTGTCAATTACCTTTTGTTCTTTGTAGCAATGACTTATATAGAGGTGAACAATATGAAAGTAGCAGTTGGCTCAAAAAATCAAACAAAAGTAGGAGCCGTACAAGAAGTATGGAAAGAGGTAAGTATTACTTCAGTTTCTGTTCCTTCAGGAGTTGCAGCACAGCCATTTTCTGATGAGGAAACGATGCAAGGCGCAATCAATAGAGCGAAGCGAGCACTAGAAGAAAAACAAGCTGACATCGGTATCGGACTAGAAGGCGGTGTAATGAAAACAGAGCACGGTTTGTTTATGTGCAATTGGGGTGCTTTGGCGACAAGCGCGGGGAAAGTATTTGTCGCAGGTGGGGCACGGATTATGCTTCCTGATGATTTTCTTTCTCCTCTTGAAGATGGAAAAGAGTTAAGTGAAGTAATGGAGGCATTTGTAAAACGAAAAGACATTCGTAGCCATGAAGGCGCAATCGGAATCTTTACAGATCATTATGTGGATCGTACACAATTATTTGTACATGTTGTAAAGCTGTTAATTGGGCAATATAAGTATGATGAAAAACAAGCATAAACCTTGCACCATACGTGATGTATGGTAGTATAAAAGAAGATTAGAGATGAAAAGATACACTTCGTTAGAGGAGGAAATATAGATGAAATCATTAGAAAGCATGGAACAATTTCAAGAATTAAAAAATGAAGAGAACGTCATTTTTATGTTCTCAGCAGAATGGTGCCCAGACTGCCGTTTTATTGACCCATTTATGCCAGAAGTAGAAGGAAAATATAGCGATTTCTCATTTTACTATGTAGATCGTGACGAATTTATTGACCTTTGCGTGAAATTAGACGTATTTGGCATTCCGAGCTTTGTAGCGTACAATAAAGGTGAAGAAACTGGACGCTATGTAAACAAAGATCGTAAAACACAAGAACAAATCGAAGCGTTTATTGAAGGGTTAAAATAAGGCGATCTCGCCAATTAAATTGTAAAAACAACCTCTACCTTCGCGGGGGAGGTTATTTTTTTGGAAGGGAGGTAAACGAAATGAGAATGACAAGCAAAAAGATGAAAGATGAGTTAATGACTAGATTAGCTCGTCCAGAGTGGGAATTTCATTATGATAGCGAGAAGGATACGCTCCGTATTGAACAAAAAGATACGAAAAAGGGAATTAATGTTTCACTTCCAGGAGTTGTAGCGAAATGGGAAGTGAAGAAGGAAGCAGCGATTGAAGATGTTGTGTATTACGTACAAGAGGCGCTACTTGCGATGCATAAAGAAGAAAGCGGCGCGGCAAAAATTTTACCGGTTATTCGATCCACTTCTTTTCCAAAGCAAGCTGAAGAAGGAAATCCTTTCGTAATGACAGATCATACAGCAGAAACGCGCATTTATTATGCATTAGATTCTAATAAAACATATCGATTAATTGATGAACGTTTGTTACAAAAACTAGGACTTACAGAGCAGCAAGTACGTGAAATGGCATTGTTTAATGTACGTTCCTTAAGTCATTCATTTAAACAAGATGAAGTGGCGGGGAATACATTTTATTTCTTAAACACAAATGATGGCTATGATGCGAGTCGTATTTTGAATGAATCATTATTACAATCGATGCGTGAAAAGATTTCAGGTGACATGGTTGTAGCTGTTCCGCACCAAGATGTATTAATTATTGCTGATATCGTGAACGAAATCGGTTATGATATTATTGCACAAATGACAATGAAGTTTTTTGCCGAAGGTCATGTTCCGATTACATCACTTTCATTCGTATATGAAGATGGGGATTTTGAGCCAATCTTTATTTTAGCGAAGAATCGGAAGAAGACAAATGGAAAAGAGAAAGGATGAACAAAGTGAACGTTTTTTACAACCTTGAAGGAATTGGCGACACATTAATCGTTGCCTTACAAGATATCACATTAGAAAACCGTACATTTGACCGCAAAGGAGATGTTGCACGCGTTTATGATCGTGAAAGCAACGTAACAGGAGGATTCAACATCTTTAATGCGTCTTCTTATGTAGAAGTAAAGGAAACAGGGAACATTACTTTAACAAAAGAGCTTGTTGAAAAAATCAATGACATTTTAGCAAAGAATGGCTTTGAAGAAAAAGTAGAAGCAGACCTCACGCCGAAATTCGTCGTTGGCTACGTAGCTGAAAAAGAAAAGCATCCAAATGCAGATAAACTAAACATTTGTAAAGTAGAAATCGGTACAGATACACTACAAATCGTATGTGGTGCACCAAACGTTGATGCAGGACAAAAAGTTGTTGTCGCAAAAATCGGTGCTGTAATGCCAAGTGGTATGTTAATTAAACCAGCTGAGCTTCGCGGCGTTCCATCTTCTGGAATGATTTGTTCTGCACGTGAATTAGAGCTTCCGGATGCTCCTCAGGAAAAAGGTATTCTTGTATTAGAAGACAGCTATGAGGTTGGACAAGAGTTCAAATTTTAATTGATATATAATTACAAATTGAAAACCCGACATAAAACCCAATCTTTAGGTGGGAGAGAGCATCCGGCCATGCATAGAAGTGGTCAGATCCTTTTCCTGCCCCATGCCAAGTGAAAACAAAGGGGAAAAACAAGTAGCGATCATCTTTTGTTCTTCGTAGCAGCGAACGATATGCCGGAAAATTAAAATAGAATTATATAGAAAAAATAGTCTCATGATAAAATGAGGCTATTTTTTTATTTACATGTCTTTATATTGTAACGCTTTTCTCAAAATCTATATTGTATTTCAAAAACAAATTAGTTAAAATTTAGAAAAATATATAAATGCAAATTGAAAACCCGACATAAAACCTTTCTTTTAGGGTGGGAAAGAGCATCCAGCCATGCATAGAAGCGGGCAGCCCCTTTTCTTGTCCCATGTCAAGTGAAAACAAAAAGAGAGAACGAGTAAAGGTCACCTTTGTTTTTTCATAGCAGCGACTTATATGTTGAAAAATTAAAATGGAGTTATATAGAAGGAGATAGGAACATATGAGACAATTTCCAAAAGTGAAAGAGCTTCTGGGGCTTATCGAAACTTCGAAGAAACATGATATTGAATTACAATCATTTGAAATATATTTATTGCATGAAAATGAATTGGAAAAGGGACAAATTGGATATCGATATGATAAAAACAAAAATTCACTCATGAGTGGGAAAAAGGGAGATTGGCAAGAGAGTTGGATTGTTATTGGATATGATACAGATATTGGTGATCCTATCTTTGTTGATATAGATAATCCACTCCATCCGATCTACACAGCTGAACAAGGATCGGAAATATGGGAACCAGTTTGTATAGCACGTAGTATAGATGAGATTATGAAACAGTTAAAAGAAATTTAGGGTGTTTTTATATAAATGCAAATTGAAAACCCGACATAAAACCTAATCTTTAGGTGGGAGAGAGCATCTGGCCATGCATAGAAGCGGTCAGTCCCTCTTTCAGCCCCATGCCAAGTGAAAACAAAAAGAGAGAACGAGTACAGGTCACCTTTTGTTTTTCATAGCAGCGACTTATACACTTGGAAACCAAAATGGATATATAAATAGAGTATGTGCAAAGTAGATGGGAGGAGGAAGCTATGAAATATATAAAAATGATGTGTGCAGTTGTATTACTTGGAATATATATGGGAGCGTGCTCGAAGGAACAAGAGAAGAAAATACCATCTACTGTGCAAGAAGAGAATAAAAAGGTTGTAGAACAAACGAAAGAAACGCCACCAGAGAAGCAAGCGGAAAAAGAGAAGAAAATAGAAGCTGAATTACCAGTGAAACAAAATGGAGAACAAGAGAAAAAAATTGAACAAGAACCATCCGTGGAGCAAGATGAAAAACAAGAGCTAAAGGTGGAGCAAGTACCACAGGCTGAGGAATCGGCCAAAACCCTTGAGGTAAAAGCAAATGCTGAGCAAAAACAAGCAAAATTTCTTGTTGTAATTGATCCAGGGCATCAAGAGAAAGCAAATGTAAATTTAGAACCAATTGGCCCGGGGGCAACTGAGCAAAAGTATAAAGTGACTGATGGAACAACAGGTGTTGTGACGAAAAAAAGAGAATCTGTTCTTGTATTAGAAGCTGCTGTCATATTGAAAGAGAAGCTCGAAGCAAAAGGTATGCAAGTACTTATGACAAGAACAACACATGATGTTGATATAAGTAATAAGGAGCGAGCGACATTTGCGAATGAGCATCAAGCAGATTTATTTTTACGCCTTCATGCGGATGGTTCAGAAAATCGAGCACAAAAAGGGTTTGCTGTGTTGACGCCAGCGGAAGGGAATACATATACAAAAGGAATCTATGCAGAAAGTTTACAAGTTTCTCAAATAATCGTAAAGAAAATGAAAGAAAACAGCCAGGTAAAAGTAAATGGAATCAAGTTTCGAGATGATCTTTCTGGATTTAATTGGTCGAAAATTCCAGGCGTTTTACTTGAGCTTGGATTTATGTCGAATCCTGAAGAAGATCAGAAACTATCAGACACACAATATTTAGACTCTTTACTGCAAAGTGTAACCGAGAGTGTAGAAGAATATCGGAAGAGTAAAGCTTAAACGGCAGTCTTATATATGAGGCTGTTTTTTTATGTATAAATACAAGTGAAAACCTTTCTTTTTGGGCGGGAGAGGGGGAACCGGCCATGTATAGAAGCGGTCAGGTCCTTTTTGAGCCCCGTGCCGGGTTTAAAACAAAGGGAGAAGGAGAGAGGAGGCCCTCTTTTGTGTTCATAGCAGCGACTTGTATGTTGAGAATCTATTGTACTTACTGAAAATTTGAATATGGTAGACAAAATACAAGAGCGTAATTTTACCTGCACTTTTTGCCGAATGCTGATACAATAAAGGATGTTACTATTTAGTAGAAAGAGTGGTAAACATGTTAGATTGGATGAAAAAGCTGTTTAACAAAGAGGAACATCAGGAAGAAAAAGCAGCGATAAATAAAGCAGTACCGAAGAACACTGAAAGTAAGCCGAAAACTCCTCGTGTAAACCACTACACTGAAGCAAGAGAAGCACAAATGGCTAGTCGGAATTTAGGTGTGAAATGCCGATTTCCGTTAATACCTGATGATGGATTTGATGAGGAGAATGTGGAAGAATCAACACATTTTGAGCAGCAACCTCTGCCAAGGGTAACGAACATGGAGAGACGCAGGCCAAGATATGTAGAAGAACCAGTTCATACATTTGCCCCGCCACAAGCCCAACAAGAAATTGAGCCAGAGCCTATCTTGCCAAAAAAATCTGTGCCAGTACAAGAAAGCCATCGAAGACCATTTCGCCCGACAGAAATGATTTCGCCTATCTTTGGATATAAACGTCCTTCGAGAGAGAAACAAGAAGTTAAGACGGAAGAAAAAGGGCAGGAAGATCTTGAAATATCCTTTGAAGGAAAATCTGTCGTCGATGCTTGGTTGGAGAAAAAAGGATACTCTCTTTCGAATTTCTCAGACGAATCCTTTATTCCTTCTAAGAAGCAGGAGAAAAATCTGGAGCATACTGGACAACAAGAAAGCCCAAAAGAGGAAAAATCAGTTGTTGATCAGTGGCTAGAGAAAAACGGTTACGATTCTGAGCGTTCATTCACTTCGTTAGAGGGGCAAGAAAAGGTAGATGCCATTTCAGACTCTCTTCCATTTGCAACTGATAACTTTTTACATAAATCAGTTGGACAGGATAATAAGAAAGAAGAGCATACTGTTGAAATCGTACAGGTATTTGAGCAAGAACCAGATGTAGTGGCGTTATCACAATATGATAACGCAGCGAAGGAAGAAATCCTGCAAGATGAGTTGCTAGATTCTACTGTAGAGAATATGGATACAACGTCAACGGAAGAAAATGAATATAAGAAAGAAATAGAAGAAGAACAGCTAGTGGAGAAAACTATTTTAGAAGAAAATATTGTTGAAGAAGCTGAAGAACCAACGCGGGAAGTTGAAGAAGTGGAAGAAGCTGAAGAACCAACGCGGGAAGTTGGAAGAAGT